>NZ_CFQVBI010000065.1:0-101543 GCF_986095205.1 Megamonas sp.
AAAACATATATCCAGTCAATCTTCTAAGGAGCAATTCATCTCACTACCTTAGAGGTAGGAGACTTCTTGCTCAGTATGGTTAAAAGCGGTAAATATGCAATAATCTTTTGGTTTTTAATAGATATTTTTATTTTTAAATAGATAGATATGATTTCTTATGATAAAATAACTAAGGAATTTTCTATTTATTTATGAAAGTGAGGACAAAATGAAAAAGTTTTATGACGTAGAAGAAAAAGTGCCTTTGTTGCAAGGAATTCCACTTAGTTTACAACATTTGTTTGCTATGTTTGGTTCTACAGTGTTAGTTCCTTTTTTACTTCATGTAAATCCAGCAACAGCTTTATTTATGAATGGTATAGGTACAATTTTGTATTTAATCATTTGTAAAGGGAAATTACCTGCTTATTTAGGTTCTAGTTTTGCATTTATTTCTCCAGTTTTAGCAGTACTTGCTACTAGTGGACTTAGTTATGGCGACGCTCAAGGTGGATTTATAGCATTTGGTTTATCTTTTATTATTTTATCTTTTGTTGTGGGTAAATTAGGTACAGCTTGGATTGACATTATTTTGCCACCAGCTGCGATGGGTGCAGTAGTAGCAGTAATTGGTCTTGAACTTGCACCACTTGCTTTGGATATGTCTGGTTTTATCAGTGATACAATGCAATCGCAAGGCATTCCAAATGAGCTTGCAATGATTACTTCTGTATTTACATTAGCTGTGGCAATTTTAGCTTCTGTAATTGGTAGAGGATTTTTAAGTGTAATTCCTGTATTAATTGGTGTAATTGCAGGATATATCATGGCTTTTTGTTTAGGTATTGTAGATTGGTCTGGTGTAGAAGCTGCTAGTTGGGTACAAGTACCAACTTTCTATGAACCAACTTTTAATATTCACGCTATCATGATTATCATGCCTGCATTGTTTGTAGTTTTTGCTGAACATATTGGGCATGTTGTTGTTACAAGTAGTATTGTTGATAGAGATTTAATTAAAAATCCAGGACTTAATCGTTCTTTATTTGCTGATGGTGTTTCTAATGTTTTATCTGGTTTTGTAGGTTCAACTCCTAATACTACTTATGGTGAAAATATGGGCGTTATGGCTATTACTCGTGTTTATAGTGTGTGGGTAATCGGTGGAGCTGCTGTTTTTGCTATTCTTTTCTCTTTTATTGGTAAAATTGCTGCTATTATTCATGCTATTCCAGTACCAGTAATGGGCGGTATTTCTGTATTGTTATTTGGTGTTATCGCTTGTTCTGGTATACGTATGCTTATAGAGAAAAAAGTTGATTATACTAGTACGCGAAATATGATACTTACTGCCGTAACTATGATAAGTGGTCTTAGTGGAGCTGCTGTAAATATTGGTCCTGTACAATTAAAAGGTATGGGCCTTGCTGTTGTCTGTGGCATGATTCTCAGCTTATCGTTTTATGTTTTTGGTAAATTAGGTATAGCTAATAAAGAATAAAGCAAAATAAAAACTCATGGGTATTTTAATCCATGAGTTTTTATTTTTATAATTATCTACATATTTATCAAATAGTGGAAAAGTTATTTTAGAAATATACAATTGTTAAAGTTAAATAATACAGAAGTATATATCTTTTCATCAGTAATCGCATTCAAATACAACTCTTGTTAAAGTTAAATTTTTTTATAAAATTTTATTTACTTTTTTATAAAAACGATTCAAATACAACTCTTGTTAAAGTTAAATCCTAATAAACCATCAAAAGACGGTGTTGCTATAATATTCAAATACAACTCTTGTTAAAGTTAAATTGAACCTACTATTGTTAATGATATTACTAAACAAATATTCAAATACAACTCTTGTTAAAGTTAAATAGAGTTATTTCTCTTTAATGTAGTCGATTGGCGGTCATTCAAATACAACTCTTGTTAAAGTTAAATTGCTATTGTAGAAGCTAAACAAGTTGAAGAAAGAACATTCAAATACAACTCTTGTTAAAGTTAAATATTATGGAATAGATAGGTTACCTGCTTCTTACAGATTCAAATACAACTCTTGTTAAAGTTAAATCGTTTAAAACCTAATTCTTCAAGTTGTTCGGTTTTCATTCAAATACAACTCTTGTTAAAGTTAAATCAACTTTTTCATCATCTGTATAAGTACATTCATACAATTCAAATACAACTCTTGTTAAAGTTAAATTAAGCTGTTATTTTAATATTACCTTTTTTATCCGTTATTCAAATACAACTCTTGTTAAAGTTAAATACTTATAGATGTTTATTCTAGCGACCTTATAGACGGAAATTCAAATACAACTCTTGTTAAAGTTAAATGCTAGAAAAATCAGTATTTGTGATTTTCATTATACTATTAAAAGTATTGATATACAAGGATATTGATATTTTTTACCAGCGATAATGGTAATTTTAAAGATTTTATAAAAAGCCTTATTTTTCAGGTAATGAAAAGCTTTTTTAAGAATTTAACTGGTAAAATTAGAGATAAAATATCTTTGGCAAGTAGCATTTCTTTGGATTATTTCATCTTTTTTTCAAAGAGAAAATAATTATCTATACATGGATTGGGTTTATCATTTATATGATTGGGCATATTTTTTTCTTTGTGATATTTATTGAAAAATTCTATTATATGAAATCCGCATTTATTTATATAAAAATGTATATTTCTTTGTTCAAAATATGGCGTAATTGTTCTCCATGTGATTGTATCGGGATATTTTTTCTCAATGGTTTTCCATGTTGCAAGACCCAAGCCGTCTCCATGATATTTTGGTGATATGAAGAATAAATCTAAAGAATTATGATGAGTATTTTTGTCTATCATGAGAACAACACCGCCGGCACATTGATTATTATAAATAATGTGGAAAATTTCTGCATTTTTAGCAGTAAGTGAGAATAATATATCGTTTTTAGATGGAAGATATTCATTTGTGCCAAATTTTTCAATAATTGCAGGAGAAAAAGCCTCTTGTAAATTTTTGATAAATGTAGGATATTCTTTGGGAATTACTGGTTTTAATTCAATATCAAGGTTTGGGGACATAAAAAATTCCTTTCTATTAGTTGAATATGATTAAATACCATAAATAGTTTTACATAAATTAATGCCTGTTTTAGTTTTAAAAATTCTATTTAATGCATTTTCTATAGTTTGTTTTGAACAATTATCTTCATAAAGATTTACTAAGAAATCTGCTTCTATTAGGATTTGGTAATCTAAATCGTCAATATTATTGTAAGTATGATGATGGGCAATCAAGAAACATACTCTATCTATTACAGCAGTATCTACTTGAAGTTTTCTAAGTATTTCTTTAGCAGGTGCAGGGCCTTCTAATTCTTGATATTTTCCATTGCTACTATTGTATTTTTGTTCAGCAATTTTTATGCCGATATCATGCATTAAACCAGCGATTTCTAAAATATACAATTTATCTGAAGGTAAGTTTTCTTGTTCAGCTATGAATTTTGCAAAGCTATGTACTTTAAGAAAATGTTGAATGCGTTTAGGGTCGCCTTGATAATAATTAATCATTTCTAGTAATACATTATTTATATTTGTCATAATAAAAGCCTCCTAAGTATGGTTTTGTTTTAAGAATAAATGTTGAGTAAAATTTTTAATTTTATTTTAATACAATTTTAATATGATATACAAGCATAATCAGTATAAATTTTGTATAATTATTTTTGTAGTGCAGGATTTTAAAAGGGTTTATTAGAATTTAATAAGTATAATAAAATATAGGAGAATAAAAATTATGTTTAGTTTTATTATGTTTTTAGCAGTTATAACGACTATTTTGGCTTTTATTGGGTTTGATATGATAACACATTTTAGTGATATTGTGAATTTGATAGGAGCGGTGGCTTTAGGTGTAGGCGTCTTTTTGACATTTAAACCAAATAAGAAAAAGCAGATTAGTTTAGATTTAGATGATAGTGAAAATAGTAAATTATTGCAGGAAAGTTATCAAAAAGCGTTAGAGGATTATAATTATATAAAAGGCTCATTGAAATATATCAGAGATAGTGAATTAAAAATGCATGTGCAAGATATGCAAAAGGTATCTTTGAATATTTTACAATATCTACAAAAACATCCAGAAAAAATTACTTTAGCTAGAAGATTTATCGATTATTATCAGGATACTGTGGCTGGTTTAATTGAAAAATATGTAGAAATAGAAAATACGCAGTTAAATACAGATAGTGTAAATGATATAAAGGAAAGAACAAAAAATACTTTATATGGATTGAGTAATGCTTATACAGAGCAATTTGAAAAATTGATAAATGACCAGTTATTAGATATGGACGCGGAATTAAAAGTCATGGAAAATACAATAAAAGCAGATGGTTTTGATGTGAAAAAGCAAGACCGCACCCAAGAGATAAAATCTGGCTTTAGCTATAGACGTAAAAATTGTATGCATGATAAACCTATGCAGAGAATGCGTTGGCAATTAAAACATTTACCAGAAAAATTTTTTGATAGTGATGAAGTTTTGCGTAAAAAATTAATTGCTGGAGGTCTAGGAATTTTATTTGGCGGTTTTGGCGCACATAAATTTTATTTAGGCAAAACTTTTATGGGAATTTTTTATTTATTATTTTCATGGACAGGCATACCTTTTATTGCGGGATTTATAGAAGGTATACGCTATTTATTTATGGATAAAGATGATTTTTATCGCAAATTTTTTGATAATATGAATAGAGGGTGAAACTTATGGCAGATATTAGTTTAGATGATTTAATCAAAGCAAAAACACAGACAATGGACAATAATGCTGATGCTCAAAATTGGCAAGTAATGACAAAAAAAGAAGAGATTGAGCAGGTTACAAAGCAAACAGAATTGATTTCACCAGAAGATAGAAAACGTATTGATGAAATAAAAGAAAATATAGATTTGACGAATTCGCAGACTTCTGTACAATATGGCATAAATGCACAACGAAATATAGCGGAGTTTTCAGATAGTATTTTGAATAATATTCGCAGTAAAGATAGTGGGCATGTTGGCGATTTATTAAGTAATTTAGTAGTAAAAGTAAAAGGTTTTGATGTAGATAGTAAAAATAGTGGCGGTTTTATAAAGAAAATACCTATTTTAGGCTCATTAGTTGGCAGTGCTAAAAGTATGATGGCAGAATATGATAAATTATCTGTACAGATTGATAAGATACAAGGCGAATTAGATAAAGCCCGCATGAGCATGATGAAAGATATTGTAATGTTTGATACTATGTATCAACGAAATTTAGAGTATTTTAAAGAATTGCAGTTATATATTAAAGCTGGCGAAGAAAAAATCTTAGAATTGCAACAGCATACTATTCCTAAATTACGCATGGAAGCTGTAAATTCTCAAAATCAAATGGCAGTGCAAGTAGTCAGTGATTTTGAAAATGCTGTCAGTCGTTTTGAGAAAAAAGTTCATGATTTGAAATTGAGTAAAACAATAGCTATACAGACAGCACCACAGATACGTCTTATTCAAAATAATGATAAAGTTTTAGTTGATAAAGTACAAAGTGCTATTTATAATACTATTCCATTATGGAAAAGTCAGATTGTAATTGCGCTTGGTTTATCTAGACAGCAAAAAGTTTTACAGATGCAACGTGAAGTAACAGATACTACAAATGAATTATTGCGACGCAATGCTGAAATGTTGAAACAAAATACAATAGAGACAGCACGTGAAACAGAACGTGGAATTGTAGATATCGAAACTGTAAAAAAAGTAAATGAAGATTTGATTTCTACTATTGAAGAAACTATTAAAATTCAAAAAGATGGACGTGAACGTCGTAAATTAGCAGAAGCTGAACTTGTACAAATTGAAGACAAATTAAAACAAACTTTACTAGCTCATCGCTAAAATATCATTAAATAAATTATAAAAATTAGAAAAAAGGATAATCCTAAAATAAGTGGATTATCCTTTTTATTTTATAATTTATTTATTTAATGTATCTTGACAGAAATTGATAAAAGATTGAGCTGCTTTAGAGATGTATCTATCTTTTTTCCATGCAAGACCAACATCTACAAATATAGGATCTTCTATTGGTAATGTTTTAAGATGAGGTGTATCTTGAACTACGAAGTCTAAGAGAAATGCCATACCAACATTGCTAGAGATAAGACCTTTTATAGTTTCAATTTGATTTGACTCTAAAATAACATTTGGTTGAATATTATGTTCTTTGAGTTTTTGTTGAATTAAATTACGGATAAAAGAACCTTCTTTTAACATAATTAAATCAATATTACTTACATCGCTCCAAGATAAAGATTCTTTTTGAGCAAGTGGGCTATCTTCAGGAACACAAGCTACTACTTGGTTAGTAGACATTGGTAATAACTGTAAACTAGGAGAAGCATTGGAGATGATGACAATACCAAAATCTAATTCATCACGTTCTAAGGATTCACGAATAGACATAGAGCCTTTTTCATAAAGATAAATATCTAAATGAGCGAATTTTTTCTGGAAACCAGAGAAAATTTTTGGGAAAAGATATGCTCCGATCATAGAAGGAATACCAATTTTGATAGTGCCTTTTTGAAGTTGTTTATAGTCATTAACTTCTAAAACGGCATCTTGAATATTACGCAAAGCAAGTTCAATGCGATTTAAAAATACAGCTCCTTCTGGTGTGAGTGATAATTGTTTTTGGCTACGTTCAAAAAGTTGTATGCCAAGTTCTGCTTCTAATTTTTTTATAGCAACTGTAATATTTGGTTGAGAAACAGAAAGCCGTTTGGCTGCTCTAGTAATATTTTTCAAACGGCTAGTCATTTGAAAGTATTCTAGTTGTTTAAGTTCCATATAATCCTCCTATTGAAAATATCTTATGTATAATAAATTTTATTAATTAACACATAGATATTATAGCATAAAAATAGCATATATCCAATATTTTATTTATTATAAATGTTTTTTGCCATAAGTTTTATCTATTATGTTAAATTTATATAAAAATATATAAAAATTTCGGAAGATTTGGAGGAATAAGGAAATTTTTATAGAATTATATATTCATATGGTAAATCAAAGTAATAAATACTATGAAAAATTAACATAGATAAAAGAGAGGTTGATTACAATGATGAATAACTATTCTAGCCAAGATTTCTTATCTGTAGCAAGAAGAATAACTTATGATGCAACAATTCCTGAATTACTTGAAGAAGCGGTTAGAAATCATGAAGGACGTTTATCTGATAAAGGTGCAATTTGTGTAACTACTGGTAAACATACAGGTCGTTCACCTAAAGATAGATTTATTGTCGATACTCCAGATATTCATGATTTAATACATTGGTCAAATACAAATCAACCATGTTCGGAAAATACATTTAATCGTCTTTATGAAAAAATGAAAGAATATGCTAAAGATCATCAATTATTTGTAACTGATGCTTTAGTTGGTGCAGACCCTGCATACAAATTACAAATAAAATGCATTAATGAGCATGCTTGGCATCATTTATTCTTAAAACAATTATTCATTAGACCAAAAACTAAACTTACTACACCTGCTGAATTTACACTTATTTGTATGCCTAGTGTAAAAGCTAATCCAATTGAAGATGGTACACATTCTGAAACTTTTATTATTGTTAATTTCAGCAAAAAAATGGTATTAATCGGTGGCGGTGCTTATGCAGGTGAAATGAAAAAAGCTATTTTCTCTGTTATGAACTTCATTCTTCCTCAACGTGGTGTTTTATCCATGCACTGCTCTGCAAATGTAGGTAAAGATGGAAATTCTGCATTATTCTTTGGTTTAAGTGGTACAGGTAAAACAACTTTATCTGCTGACCCTAATCGTTCCTTAATTGGTGATGATGAACATGGTTGGAGTGAACATGGTATCTTCAATGTTGAAGGTGGTTGCTATGCAAAAACTATAAAAATCACACCTGAAAGTGAACCTGAAATTTATAATGCAATTCAATATGGAACTGTTTTGGAAAATGTTTATATCAATCCATATACTCGTGAACCAGATTTCTTTGATGCTAGATTTACACAAAATGCGCGTACAGCTTATCCAATAGAAAATATTCCAAATGCTATTGTACCAAGTATGGCAGGTCATCCAAATGCAATTATCTTTTTGACTGCAGATGCTTTTGGTGTATTACCTCCTATTGCAAAACTCACTAAAGAACAAGCTATGTATCACTTCTTATCTGGTTATACAAGTAAAGTTGCTGGTACTGAACGTGGTATTACAGAACCACAAGCAACATTCTCCATTGGTTTTGGTGAACCATTCTTCCCATTACCACCATTACAATATGCTAGATTATTAGGTGAAAAAATTAATCAATATAATACTAGTGTATATCTTGTTAATACTGGTTGGACTGGTGGTCCATATGGCGTTGGTAAACGTATGGAATTAAAATACACTAGAGCTATGATTTCTGCTGCTTTAGATGGTAAATTAGATGATGTTACTTGGACTAAACATGAATATTTCCAATTAAATATTCCAGATAGCTGCCCAGGTGTACCAAGTGAAGTATTAAATCCAGAAAATACTTGGATGGATAAAAAAGCATATAAAAATCAAGCTGAAAAATTAGTAAGATTGTTCGCTGAAAATGTTAAACGATTTGCAGGCGAAATGCCAGAAGAAATTTTAAATGCTGGACCAAGACTTGAAGACTGAGATGAATTTGGTTTTTGTAGAAAAATTATAAATATGATTTTAAAGTTTTTAGGCAATAAATAAATTTAATGGCGATAATTTAATTAATGAGAAAAGACTACCAAAAATAAATATGGTAGTCTTTTTTTTACTTATTTTTTATTTAAATCTTTATTGATGATTGGCATGATTTCATCTTCATCAGGTGTTACATATAAAGTTTTATTATTTGTAAAGATAACAAAACCAGGTTTAGCTCCTGATGGTTTTTTTAGATATCTACATTCTACATAATCAACAGGAATTTTAGAAGAACCACGAGCTTTGCTGAAATATCCTGCGATTTGGGCAGCTAAAAATAGAGTATCCTCATCTACTTCATCGCCTTTAGTATCAATAATGACATGAGAGCCAGGGATATCTTTTGTATGCAACCAAATATCATCACTGTGTGCTGTTTTAAAAGTGAGTTTATCATTTTGATAATTGTTTTTGCCGACAAATAGAAACATTCCATTAGGTAGAGCAAATTTAAATGGTTTAGATGGAGCAATAGAAGCTTTTTTCTTATTTTCAGGTGGTAAAAATCCGGCTTTAATCATTTCAGCTTTGATATCTTCAATATCGGCTATAGTAGTACAAGCATCTATAGCAGTTTCTATGGTTAGAGCATATTCTCTATCTTTTTGGCAACGTTTTATTTGGATTTCTAACATTTGTGTAGAGCGTTTTAACTTATCGTATTTTTTATAGTAAGCTTGCATATTTTGAATTAGAGTTAATTTCGTATCCAATGCAATAGTTATAGGTGCATAATTTTCATCATAAATATTAGCTACAGAAATTTCTTTGTCTTGATGGTCTTTAAATTGGTATTGATAAGTCATTAAGTTATCAGCTTTTATTTTATATTTTTCAGCTTTTTGTGCTTTAGCTAATTCTTCTGTAAGAATTTTTTCTTTTTTAGTTAAACGATTAATTTCATTATGGATTGTTTTACGATAGAAATCTTTTTCTGGCAAATTATAATAACTGTTAGTATAGTTCTTGGAGTCTTCTAATAGAGCATTAATATCTGCATATGTTTTAAGGGTGAAATCTTTTTCGTTGAAAATATGCAGAGTAAATGGTGCCATAGCTTTAATTTTACGTTTTTTATCTAAGACTAATGTTGGTGAAAAGTTTTTTTCTTGATACATGAGTTTTAATTCATCAATGATATTAGTTATAGAAGAAAAATCCATTTCGTCCATATCTTTTATCAATAAATCGTTGCTAAAGCCAGCTAAAAAAATGATTTCTTTTGCTGTTATTGGTCCAAAGCCCAATCCACTAGCGATGATTGCTTGATATAACGTCGCTTCTTGATATGTTTTTAAGCGTTCAATAAATGAATTTGTATCGGTAGTTAAAATATTTATTTTGTCTTGAATAGGTGGGACTTCATAATTTTGACCAGGTAAGACAGTACGCACGCGGTTGCTATTTTCACCTACACGGCGAAAAGCTTCAATAATAGTTCCGTCTTGCATTAAAATAAGATTGCTATATTTTCCCATAAGTTCAGCTATTAAAGTTTTTGTAATGATAAGACTTTTTGACCCTAAGGTATCAATATCTATTAAAATCATGCGGTCTAAACCATATTGAGAAATAGAGGCGATGCGACCACCTTCTAATTGTTTACGTAAAACCATGCAGAAAACTGGTGGTTCAGGTGGATTATCTGGTTGAAATTCAGTTATATTTGCCATAGGATTTTGAGGATTTATAGAAAGATATAAAATATATGTCTGTCCAGGCTGGCGAATATATAAATAAATATCTTGTTTGTTTGGTTGGCAGATTTTATCTATTCTACCACCTGCTAATTTGTCGTTTAGTTCATTTATTAAAGGATTTAATGAAAATCCATCTAAGCTCATAGTTTAATTCATTCCTTTCGTTAATTTCTTAGGTTAAGAAATTAATATCTAAAATATTATATCATAGGTATTTTTATTTGATAAATTATTAATTGAGCAGTTTTTGCTAAGTTTTTTGTCATTAATTAGTATTTTCTTTAAAAAGATGAATAATTATAATAATATGAGCAGGATTGTTGATATTTAATAGCGAATTAATATTAGTTATAGTTATAATATAATAATTTAGTTATTATCTATAATGAGCCTGAATAGATTTTAAATTTGTAAAAATAAATACATTGTTTCAATAATGTGTTTAAGGAGGATTTTATCATGGAATTTAATTTTTCTAAATGGCAAGCTTGTGGAAATGATTTTGTATTAGTAAATGCTTTCAATAATGAAGATATCAGTGAAATAATCGCAAATGCAGAAAAAATTTGTGATCGTCATTTTGGTGTAGGCGCTGATGGTGTTATATTTATTTTGCCATCTAAAATAGCAGATTTTCGTATGCAAATCATCAATAGTGATGGCAGTGAAGCTGAAATGTGTGGCAATGGTATACGTTGCTTTGCCAAATGTGTAAAAGAAGCTAATCTTACAGATAAAAATAAATTCACTGTAGAAACTGGTGCTGGTATAATCGTTCCTGAAATTATGGAAGATGGCACTGTTCATGTAGATATGGGTGAACCTATTTTAGAAGGCGATAAAATTCCAGTATCTGGCTTTGGCAATAATCAAGTAGTAAATGAAGATATTACCGTAGATGGTCAAACTTATAAAATGACTTGCGTATCTATGGGAAATCCTCATTGTATCGTTTTTGTTGATGATATTAATAGTGTAGAACTTGAAAAAATTGGTCCAAAATTTGAAACTAATCCAGTATTTCCTAAGAAAACAAATACAGAATTTGTAGAAGTAAAAAATGATAAATATGTTCGTATGCGTGTTTGGGAACGTGGTGCAGGTATCACTTGGGCTTGTGGTACTGGTTCTTGCGCTACATTAGTAGCTTGTGTATTAAATAAACGTACACAAAGAACAGCTCAAATTGAATTAGATGGCGGTATTTTAACAATACAGTGGGCTGATAATAATCGTATTTATATGACTGGCCCTGCTACAAAAGTTTTCACAGCAACATGGGTTGAGTAATAATCTTAATTAGGTTTGGGGAGGTATTTTTTTGATAAGAAGTATGACGGGCTTTGGCTCAGCAACTTTTGATAATGGAATATATAAAATCGGCGTAGAAATGAAAGCGGTAAACAATAGATATCGCGATATTTCTATTCGTATGCCAAGTGGACTACGTGCTTTAGAAGCAAGTATAGTTGAGGCTTTAAATAAATATGCTCTTCGTGGAAAAATAGATATTTACATTAATTTTGTAAATAACAATGAAGAAAATAAAAAGTTAGCCATTGACAAAGATTTATTGATTGCTTATTATAAAAGCTTACAGGAAATCAATACAACTATTAAAAGTGTAGATAAAAAAGCAAAATTAAAAAATATATCTTTAATAGATTTGGCAAATTTTCAAGGCGTGATAAATTTAGCTGATGATAGTTTAGATTTAGAAGCGATAAAACCATTATTAGTGGCTACTGTAGAAGAAGCTACAGAAGAATTTGTTAAAATGAAATGTATTGAAGGTGAAAATCTAAAAAAAGATTTACTTCGCCGTTTAGATATCATTGCTAAGCATACAGAAAAAATAAAAGTAATAGCTCCTGAACGCTTAGTAAATTATCGAACTCAATTGATAGAAACACTTAAATCTTTATTGAGTGAGCAAAATATTGATGAGAATAGAATAATCCAAGAATGTGCGATAATGGCAGATAAAATGGATATTACAGAAGAAATTGTACGCATGGGAAGTCATTTACAGCAGTTTAAGGCTAGTTTGGAAATGGAAGGCAATATTGGTCGTAAATTAGACTTTATTGTCCAAGAAATGAACCGTGAAACAAATACAATGGCTTCTAAGGCTAATAATGCTGAAATTGCTAATTTAGTAGTAGAGATTAAAGGCGAATTAGAAAAAATTCGTGAACAAATTCAAAATATTGAATAGGTAAAAATAGGTAAAAGTTATGCAGGCAAGATTAGTTAATATTGGTTATGGTACAATTATAGCTGTAGATAGAATTATCGCAGTTGTCGCTCCAGAATCAGCACCAATAAAGCGTATAGTCCAAGAGGCAAAAGAGTTAAAAATTTTAATCGATGCCACTTATGGACGTCGTACACGTTCAGTGATTATCATGGATAATTCGACTGTTGTTTTATCGGCTGTACAGCCAGAAACAATAACAAATAGAGTAAATATGGATATTATAAAAGAAAAGGGTAGAGTAAATGAAGAATAAGGGTAATTTAATCGTTATTTCTGGACCATCTGGTACAGGAAAAGGGACTGTTTGCAAAGAATTATTAAAAGCACAGCCAGAAATTGTATTTTCCATATCAGCAACAACACGTAAACCTAGACCAGGCGAAGTGAATGGTAAGGATTATTGGTTCTTATCTAAAGAAGAATTTCAGCAAATGATAGCAGAAAATCGTTTGTTAGAATGGGCTGAAGTTTATGGAAATTATTATGGAACTCCAGCAGATAAAGTACGTGAAGTATTGGAAAGTGGTAAAGATGTATTACTTGAAATCGATACTCAAGGTGCTTTAAATGTACAGAAAATGTTTTTAAAAGAAGGTACATTTATCTTTTTATTACCTCCTTCTCTTGCAGAACTTGAAAAACGCATTCGCGGACGTGGTACTGAAACTGAAGAAGCAATAAAACGTCGCCTCAGCGCTGCTATTGAAGAAATTCCACGCGGAAATAATTATGATTATATCATCACTAATGAAGTTGTCAGTGATGTTGTAAATAAAATTTTGCATATTATTGAAGCTGAACGCTGTGCAGTGTATAATAATTTAGATAAACTTGTTCAACTTGAAAATGAAAAAGTTTAAATTAAAATATTGCAAAGGAGCGATTTATAATGGATATAGTACATCCTTCTATGGACCAACTTTTACCAAAAGTTGATAGCAAATATACTTTAGTAGTTTTAGCAGCTAAAAGAGCTAGACAAATTTTAGCAGGTTCTCCTGTAAAATCCGTACTTCAATCTCATAAAGATGTTACAAATGCTTTAGAAGAAGTTGCAGAAGATAAAATTACTTTTGCACGTGTGAAAAAAAGCATTTAATTTAAAATGAAAGGCAAGCTAATACTTGCCTTTTTTGCTAATTAAGACGGTAAATATTAATTTATTTTATATAAGAGGTTTATTATGTTAAAAGGCAAAAATATCTTATTAGCAGTTTGTGGTGGTATTGCAGTTTATAAAGTTGTAGATGTAGCTAGCAGATTAAGAAAATTAGGCGCTAATGTACATGTAGTAATGACTAAAGAAGCTACAAATTTTGTTACACCACTTACATTTCAAGAAATCAGTGGAAATCCTGTAAATGTTTCTATGTGGGATAAAGTTACAAATTGGAATGTAGAACATATTGCTCTTGCTAATTTGGCGGATTTAGTTTTGATTGCACCTGCAACAGCAAATATTATTGGTAAAATAGCAAATGGTATTGCTGATGATATGTTATCCACTGTGATTATGGCGACTAAAGCACCTGTTTTTGTCGCTCCTGCAATGAATAGTAATATGTATCAAAACCCAATAACACAAAAAAATATAAATACTCTTCGTGAATATAATTATCATATTATTGAGCCAGCAAGTGGTCATTTAGCTTGTGGTGTAAATGGTATAGGTAGACTTCCAGAACCTATTACTTTAGTAGAGACTATAAAAGATTATGTTGAAAAACAAAATAATCAGTCTTTAAAAGGCAAAAAAGTGATTGTAAGTGCAGCAGGTACAAGAGAACCTATTGACCCTGTTCGCTATATCAGTAATCGTTCTAGTGGAAAAATGGGATATGCTATTGCTACAGAAGCTGCTAGTAGAGGTGCTAAAGTAGTTTTAGTTTCAGGTATTACAAATATTAAAGCACCTGAAAATGTAAAATTAATAAAAGTAGAGTCTGCACGTGAAATGCAAAAATATATTGAAGAACATTTTGCAGATTGTGATATTACAATAATGTCAGCAGCTGTTTCAGATTATCGTGTAAAAGAAGTAGCTAGTCAAAAAATAAAAAAATCTGATGAAGTCATGACTATTGAACTTGTGAAAAACCCAGATATTTTGAAAGGTTTAGGCGAGAAAAAATCAGATAAACAGTATTTAGTTGGCTTTGCTGCTGAAACACAGAATGTTGAAGAATATGCTAAAGGCAAATTACAGCGCAAAAATCTTGATATGATTGTAGCAAATGATGTAAGCCAAGCTGGGGCTGGATTTAATGTAGATACTAATATAGCTAAAATCATCACTCGTGATGGAGAAATAAAACAAGCTCCACTTATGCAAAAGGCAGAACTTGCTAAATTGATTTTAGATACAATTGAAGAAAAAATGAATAAATGATAGAAAAACTCCTATTAGTTTTGATGCTGATAGGAGTTTTTTATAATTAATTGTTATGATAAAATATAAGTTAAATAATGTAAAAAAATAAATAAAGAAGGTATTTATATGTTTGATAATTTAAAATTAGGTTTTATTGGTTTTGGCAATATGGGACAAGCTATAGCTACAGGTTTAATTAATCAAGGAGCTATACAGGGAAATCAAATTTTTGCTTGTGCTAAGAATTGGGATAAGCTTTGTAAAAATACGAAAGAAAAACAAATCAATCCTTGTAAAAGTGCAAAAGAAGTTGTTGATAATGTAGATATGGTCATCATAGCTGTGAAACCATATATGATAGAAGAAGTTATCACACCGATAAAAAAAGAATTACAAGAAAAAATTGTTATTTCTATTGCAGCAAATTTTCCTTTTGCTAAATATGAACAAATTCTTTTACCAAATACACATCATTTAAGTACAATACCAAATACGCCAGTAGCCATAGGTGAAGGTATTTTTATTTGTGAAAATACACATTCTTTGAGTGATGAAGAATTGGATTTATTTACAAAATTATTCTCCACAATTTCTATAGTTCAATTTGTGGAAACTAAACAATTATCCATTGGCGGAACTGTAGCAGGTTGTGGCCCTGCTTTTGCTAGTATGTTTATCGAAGCTTTAGCTGATGCTGGTGTAATGCATGGACTTGCTCGCCCTGTAGCTTATAAATTAGCAAGTCAAATGATAGTAGGGACTGGTAAATTGCAATTAGCTACAAATAATCATCCAGGTGCAATGAAAGATGCAGTATGTTCTCCAGCTGGTACTACTATTGTAGGTGTAGCAACTTTAGAACGTAAAGGCTTTAGAAGTGCAGTGATTGACGCTATTGATGCTATTGAAAACAAATAAATTTATATAAAAATATGATATAATATAACTAATAATTATTCAAAGTGAGGCGATAAATATGAAAAAATGGAAAAAAGTTTTAGCTCTTAGTGCTATGGGTTTAATTTTAACAGGTGCAAGTTATCAATTACCTATGGATAATACAGCACAGGCAAGACCATTACCTAGAGCTGAAAGAATATCACCACAAATGCGTATTAATAATGAAATGCAAAATATAAGTGAATATTTTGGGGTAGATAAGCAAACATTAGTAACGTATTATAATAATGGTTGGGAAATGCCTGAACTTCGTAGAGGTGCCTTCTTAGCATATGCTTCACATAAATCTTTTGATGATGTTATGAATTTAAGAGAGAATAATTCTTGGGGCCGTGTAGAATATTTGATTGGGCTTACACCAAATGATTTAAAGGCAACACAAGATGATATTATATCAACACAGATAGCTAATAAATTAGATATAAATAAAAGTATTGTAACTTTTTTAGTTAAACAAAATTATGAAGTAGATGAAGTTATTCATGGTATACTTTATTCTATGTATGTAGATAAATCTCCAGCTGATATTATAGAAATGCATAATCCACCAACATCTAATTGGGAAGTGGTGGCAGATGATTTGGGTATTACTCAAGAAGAATTAGATGAAATACATCAAAAAATGGAAATATTGGATTTAGGCATGATTAAAGGCCCAAAAGGACCTGGAGCGATGAGATTTTAAAATTAAATAGCATAAATAAAAATAAGCACTAATTGATATAGTGCTTATTTTTTATGGAGTAATTTATTTTATTAGAAGAAACATGACTTACCGATAAATTCTCTTAGTATAGAATTATTTGGTACATCATCATCATTTGAAATATCTTCAAAGTAATCAAGAAAATCAATTAAGCGTTTAGATATATTATATTCTGGTAAATTAGGCGTAATTTTTTCTAATAAAGGTTTAGCGTATTTCTTTAAAATACCTAATTCATAAATTAGAGCAGAATTAAACATGACATCTGCATTTTCTTGGAATGGGAAAATATTTTTATCTTCACCTTTGCGCACATCAGGCCATTGTTTAATCGTTTTTAAAGCGTAAGCACCTCTGAATTGATTATCGCGAACAATACGACGAATAATACGAGCTGCTGTAGTAGGAATGCGGTTGTGTGCATCTATAGCCAATTGAGTTAAGGCGCTGACATAAATTTTATATTTTACATGAGAAGGAATATCTCTTGTTAATTCATCATTTAAACCATGAATACCTTCGATGATGATAGGTTGATTAGGTTCTAATTTTACAACATGATTTTTCCATTCACGGTAGCCTGTGGTGAAATTATAAACAGGTAATTCAACGCTTTCTCCTTTTAATAATGCCATCATATGTTTATTGAATAATGGCAAATCCAAGGCGTTTATAGATTCAAAATCATATTGACCTTCAGGTGTTTTAGGAGTTTTATCTCTATCTAAGAAATAATCATCTAAAGATATGGAGAGAGGATTTATACCATTGACAAGTAATTGAATGCGCAATCTTTGAGCAAATGTTGTTTTTCCAGAAGATGATGGACCAGCTATTAAAATTAAACGAAGGTCTTCTATAGATTCAACTATATGATCGGCAATTTGAGCGATTTTCTTTTCATGCAATGCTTCGGAAATACGAATTAATTCACTAATTTTATTTGAGTGAATATATTCATTCAAATTGGTCACATAATTACATTTTAAAATGTAAGACCATCTATCGGCTTCACTTAATATCATAGATAGTTTCTTTTGTTTCATCTTTGGCGGAATTACATTAGGATTGCTGATTAAAGGTGTTCTAACAATCAATCCTGGCTCATAAAAGTCTATAGCGAATTTATCTAATAATGAAGTGTTATAAAGCATTGGACCATAAAGATAATCATAATAGCCTGCGCAGTAATAAAGGCTTACATAGTCTTGCTTTAAGGATTCAAGAAGTTTTGATTTAGCGATTTGTTGAGATTCTCTAAATAAAGCAACAGCATCTTCACGAGGTAAAATACATTTTTTTATATCTTTTGCTTTAGAAACAAATTCAAACATTTTTTCTTGAATTTTGCCTACCATTTCAAGTGTTAAATCACCTTTAGGCAATAATTCACAATAAATACCATTATTTACGGAATGTTCTACTACTACCTCTTTATCAGGATAAAGCATATTTACAGCAGCCATCATGATAAATAAAATACTTCGTTGATAGGCTTGGACACCATCTTCAGTGGTCATATCAATGAATTTTACTTTGTCTTCTGGTGTAACTTGCGTTTGTACATCACGTAGGACATTATTTATTTTTACTGCTGTTATCAAATTTTTGTGATTTTTCTGTTCTTTTAAGACAGTATCTAATAATGAGTATTTTATTTGGCAATCCATAAAGAACACCTCCTAATTTTTCTTAAATATATTATAACAAAAACATTATAGAAACGATAATATTATTTTAAAAAATAAGGCAATGATTTTATACTTTTATAAACAAAAAACGCACCTCCAAAAGTTGGTTTTTATCCAACTTTCAGGGTGCAGTTGTTTTTTTGATTTTCAATTGGTCATCATAAACCAAATACATAGCACATTAAGGAATAAACTAATGCACCAACAATGGCTGTACAAGGAATTGTTAAAACCCATGCCATAAGCATTTGTTGAGCTGTTCCCCAACGAACTGCTCCAATGCGTTTTGCACTACCTATACCCATTATAGAGCCAGAAACGACATGTGTAGTACTTACTGGTAAAGAAAGTACTGTAGCAGAGAAAATTATGACAGAAGAGTTTAAATCGGCAGCAAAACCAGATATTGGCTGGAGTTTAAAAATACGACCACCTACAGTTTTGATGATTTTCCAACCACCAATAGCAGTACCACAAGCCATAGCTGTTGCAGCCAAGATTTTTACATAATAAGGAACTTCAAAAACATCGATATAACCACCACTTAAAAGAGCAAGTGTGATAATACCCATAGATTTTTGAGCATCATTTGAGCCATGAGAAAAAGCCATAGTAGCAGCTGTTATAATCTGCATGCGTTTGAATTTATTATTGAGCGACGAGGGCCTAAATTTACCAAATAATAAATAAAATATATTCATAATGATAAAGCCGACAACGATAGCAATAATAGGTGATAAAATCAAGGATAATACAATTTTACCAATGCCCCAGAAATTCAAGCCAATAGCACCTGTGGAAACGAGTACAGCACCAATGATACCACCAACTAAAGCGTGGGAGGAACTACTTGGCATTGCTATCCACCAAGTGAATAAATTCCAAACAATAGCACCAATTAAAGCAGCAACAATGATATGTTCATCAATATGTTCTGCTGATTTTACAATATCGCCACCAATTGTTTTAGCAACACCTGTACTATACATAGCACCAAAGAAATTCAAGAAAGCTGCCATTATGATAGCTGTTCTAGGTTTTAAAGCTCTTGTTGATACAGATGTAGCAATAGCATTAGCTGTATCATGAAACCCATTAATAAAATCGAATACTAAAGCTAGGATAATAACTGCTATGATAAGAAATTGTAACTCATGCATATTTCATTACCACGCCTCTCACCAAATCAGATAATTTTTCGCAATGGTCTAAAGTATCTTCCATATAAGTCAAAATATCTTTCCATTTGATAAGCTCAATTGGGTCAGTGATATGTTCAAATAAGTAAGCAACCTCTTCACGATAAATACGGTCGCCTTCGCTTTCAAGCTTGCTAATTTTATAAGTACATTCTAAAATTTCGTGTTCATGTTTTGTAACTTCATGAAGCATAGAAAACGCTTTTAAGATTTCATCTGTTGCTGATACTAACAATTCAGATAAAGCGATAGCTGCTTTGCTTGTATCTACTAAATGATACATAACAGCTCTTTGGAGTGTTCCTTGGAGAAAGTCAACCCCATCATCAAGACCATTAGCTAATGCATAAATGTCTTCACGGTCAATAGGAGTGATGAATGTTTTGTTTAGTTTATCAATGATTTTGTCGTTAACAGCATCAGCTTCATGTTCGATATTAATGATATCTGATATTTTAGCTTCTGCTTTATTGTTGCCAGACATAACATCATTGATTAATTTTGCACTACTGTTAAAGTATTTTGCACTAGCTAAAAATAAATCATAAAATTCCGTATCCTTTTTTGTAAAAAAGCTGAACATGCCCATTTGTTACTGTAAATCTCTAAACTAAAATCAAGCTAGAGAATATTCCTTGTTCATAGTATCCACTAAAATTATTAATGTTTGATGCAATACTCCCAAGGCTTAACATCCCGGCGATTTCCGGTACAATATTACTAAATAGTAATACCAGTAACTCTTATCCTTTCCTTGTTATTCATCAAATATATACTTCACTTATATTTAAAGTGAATGCGATTATTATTATGGAGATACATATATTTTAATTTTAAAGTAAAGAAAATGTAAAATATGGATAAATATAATTTTACTTTTTCTTTACATCTGAAATTAAATCATACGTTTTCCATAAATCTGTAAATAATTATACCATATTAGAAAAAAATAGGCGATAAATTTACTAGTAAAATGTAAAATTTATCGCCTATTTGTAAAATTTTTATGAAATATTCATTAAGATATTAGATATTTAAAAATGTATTTACAGCTTTAATCATATCTTCTTTTGCACATAAATTATTATGCAAAATAGGTAAAGATTGTAATTGAGCTAAGCCTTGAGGAATTTTATCTTTATTCAATGTGGATAATTTATCTAATAAAGCAAATTCATCTTTATTGGAGATATCTTCACCAAGAGCAGATAAAACGCTATCACTAAATTTATATGGGCTAGCAGTGGATAATATAATCATAGGTGTTTTATCTTGTGTAGATTTTTGATAATCTTGAGCTACTTGCCATGCAACAGCAGTATGTGTGTCTGCTACATAATTATCTTGTTGATAAATATCATGAATACATTTTTTAGTAGCGCTATCATCTAAATATCCAGCAGAGAAAGTTTCTTGAATAGCTTTTAATGTTGCTTCATCAACTTGATAGCAACCTGTTGATTGAAGTTTTTCCATATAGGATTTTACTTTAGTTGCATCATTTGTAATATGATAAAGCAAACGTTCTAAATTACTGGAAATTAGAATATCCATTGATGGAGATATAGTTTTGAAAAATTCACGATTGCGGTCATAAGTGCCAGTTTTCAAGAAATCTGTCAATACATTATTAGAGTTAGAAGCACAAATTAAACGATTGACAGGAAGACCCATGCATTTTGCGTAAAAACCAGCTAAAATATCGCCAAAATTACCAGTTGGTACAGTAAAGTTGACTTTATCGCCCATAGTGATTTTTTTATCATTAACTAAATCAGCATATGCACTGAAGTAATAAACTATCTGTGGCAATAAACGGCCCCAATTTATGGAGTTTGCAGAAGAGAGTTTAAAACCTTTTTCATTTAGATATTCATTGTATTTACTATCACTAAAGATTTGTTTAACACCGCTTTGAGCGTCGTCAAAATTACCTTTAACAGCAAATACAGATACATTATCACCTTGTTGTGTGAGCATTTGTAAACGCTGAATTTTACTTACGCCTTCTTGTGGATAAAAGACAAGAATTTTTGTTTGGTCAACGTTTTTAAAGCCATCTAAGGCTGCTTTACCTGTATCACCAGAAGTAGCTACTAAAATAACTAATTCATCTTTATCACCTAATTTTTTTAATGAAGTAGAGATGAATTGTGGCAATAATTGTAATGCCATATCTTTAAAAGCACTTGTTGGACCATGCCAAAGTTCTAAAAGATAATTATTTTTTTCGACTTCTACTGTAGGGACAATTTTATCAGTGTCAAATTTTTCTGTAGTATAAGCGTTATCAACACATTGATTGATTTCTTCAGCAGTAAAATCTGTTAAATATAAAGAAAGAATTTTTTTTGCACGTTCTTGATATGATAAATCAAGAAGTGAAGTTAAAAATTTTTCATCAATAATAGGTATATTTTCAGGAACAAACAATCCACCATCTTCTGCTAATCCTTTTATGATGGCACGTGCAGAAGTAACAGCACAATTATGACCACGTGTACTTATATAATTCATAGAATGCCCCCTTAGTTTATAAATATCTATTTATATTCGATTTAATGATTAGTCTTTAAAGAATTCATCATGAATAGCATTTACAGCTTCTTTGATTTTATCAGCTTTAATTAAGCAAGAGATACTGATTTCAGATGTACTGATTACATCAATATTGATATTAGCATCAGATAAAGCTTTGAACATTCTAGCAGCAATACCAGGGTTACCGAGCATACCTGCACCAACGATAGAAACTTTAGCTACGTCTTGTTCGATTAATACTGCAACAGCATTTAATTCATCAGCAACTTTATCTACAATTTGTTTTGCTTGACCGAGGTCATCAGCAGTAACAGTAAATACCATATCAGTAACATTTTTTTCCATATTGCGAATGCTTTGTACAATCATATCAACATCAACATTATTTTCAGCAAGTTTGGAGAAAATTGCATGTGCAATACCTGGAGTATTTGGAATACCTAATACAGCGAATTTAGCTACATTAGTATCATGAGCTACCCCTCTAATAATAAACTCTTTCTCTTCCATTGTATATTCCTCCCTAATAATTGTGCCTGGTTTGTTAGTGAATGTAGATCTTACATGAATTGGAATATTGTATAAACGACCAGTTTCTACGGAACGTGGTTGCATAACACCAGCACCTAAACGAGCCATTTCTAACATTTCATAATATGTGATTTCTTTCATTCTACGAGCGCCTTTAGCAATACGTGGGTCAGCAGAATATACGCCATCAACATCAGTGTAAATTTCACAAACATCAGCTTTCATAGCACCAGCTAGAGCAACTGCAGAAGTATCAGAACCACCACGACCTAAAGTAACAGGATCGCCTAAATCATCACAACCCTGGAAGCCAGCTACAATAACAATATTGCCTTTATCTAATTCTTCAAAAATACGTTTAGGTTGGATATCTTTGATTTTACCTTTTGTGTGAACAGAATTAGTTTTTACACCAGCTAATGCTCCAGTAAGAGAAATAGCTTTTTGTCCTAAAGCTTTAAATGCCATAGTCAATAAAGAAATTGAAACTTGTTCACCAGTAGTAAGTAACATATCCATTTCACGAGTATATTGATATGGATCTTTAGTAATCCCTTTTGCCAATTGAATTAAGTCATCTGTTGTATCCCCCATAGCGGAAACAACTACTACAATTTTATCATCTGGCTGTTTTTCATCTAAAATACGTTTTGCAACAGCTTTGATTTTATCAATATTTCCAACAGAGCTGCCACCAAATTTTTTTACAATTAGTGCCATTGTTACCCTCCTAAAGTATTTATGTATTTACATAGTGTATAAATTAAGTTTGCCTTTTACATTTATTATACAATGCAAACCATATATAATGCTTTTATTATAGCAGTTTATGTTTATTGTGTCTATCATAATTATAATTATAATCTATATAATTATTTGATTTTATAAAAATACTTCTATTTAGTTTTGTTAAATGAAAATTTCTTATTTATTATAATAGGAAATAAGAAGAAAATTTTTGGTGAAAATAGCGTAAATAAGTAATTTGTCAAATTAAAAAAGATACAATAAGAATATAAAAAAATTTTATTTCTTTATATTTAGCAATTTTTATCTAGAAGTTTTCAAGGTTACATTTTTGCAAAATTTAAAATTATCTTATAGTGAAAATTTCTATCCTTTTTATAAAAAATATGTAAAATTTTTATAAGCTATATACATTGAAGTTTTAAGTTTATTCTGTTATAGTAATTATTGTACTAATTAAATAAAACTACTCAGGAGGTTGATGATTTAAATGAAAGTAGCTGTAGTAATGGGCAGTGATTCTGATTTTCCCATTTTAAAACCGGCTGTTGATTTATTACATCAGTTTAATGTAGAAACAGAAGTAATCGTAGCTTCTGCACACCGTACCCCTGGCAAAGTCCGTGGCCTAGTTTCTTCTGCGGAAGAAAGAGGTGTTGGCGCATTCATCTCTGCCGCTGGTGCTGCTGCACATTTAGGTGGAGTTATCGCATCTTATACTACTTTACCTGTTATTGGAGTACCAATTAATGCAACTCCATTAAATGGTATGGATGCTTTATTAAGTACTGTACAAATGCCATCTGGAATTCCAGTTGCAACTATGGCAATTAATGGTGCTAAAAATGCTGCTATTTTTGCTATAGAAATCTTTGCTGTAAGCGATATGAATTTAAGAAAACAACTTAAAGAATATCGTGAAAAAATGGTTGAAGAAGTTGAAGCTAAAGCTGCAAAAGTTGCACAACAACTTCAAGCATAATTAACGAAAAAATTCATCTAAAATTAATATAAAATCGTATAACTTATTTTTATTTAGATTTTAGTTAATGACTTGGGAGGTCAATTAATAATGGAAAACAAATTATTATATGAAGGCAAAGCAAAAAAAATCTTTTCAACAGAAAATCCTGATGAATTATTAGTTTATTACAAAGATGATGCAACTGCTGGTAATGGTGCTAAAAAGGGTACTATTGCAGATAAAGGCATTTTAAATAATAAAATTACTAATTTCTTCTTTGGTTTATTAGAAAAAGAAGGTATTAAACATCACCTCATTAAAGTTCTCAATGACCGTGAAGTTCTTGTAAAAAAATTAGATATCGTTCCTCTTGAAGTTATTATCCGTAATGTAGCTGCTGGTAGTTTAGCAAAACGTCTTGGTCTTGAAGAAGGCGTAAAAATGTCTAAACCTGTAATTGAATATTGCTATAAATGTGATGATTTAGGTGACCCTATGGTTAACCGTTATCATATCACAGCTATGGGTTGGGCAACAGCTGAAGAACTTGATCAGATTGAAGCTATGTCTCTTAAAATCAATGATGTTATGACAAAATATCTTGCTACAAAAAATATTGACCTCATTGACTTTAAATTAGAATTTGGTAAATATCATGGTGAAATTCTTTTAGGCGACGAATTATCTCCAGATAACTGCCGTTTCTGGGATAGTCAGACACATGAAAAACTTGATAAAGATAGATTCCGTCGTGATTTAGGTAATGTTGAAGATGCTTATAAAGAAGTTCTTCATCGTTTAACAGGCGAAACTTTATAATTAAATAAAATACTAAGCATAAATTATAAAATATTTATGCTTAGTATTCTTCATTTATATTGTATGTATTGAGTAGGTTTATGATTAAAATATATGTATAGGAGAATGTAACTAATGGTTGACATTACGTCAAATAAGTGGAAAGAAGAATGTGGCGTCTTTGGTGTATTTTCTCGTACTGAAGATGTTTCTATGTTAACATATCTTGGGTTGTATGCACTTCAACATCGTGGTCAAGAAAGTGCTGGTATTGCTGTTACTGATGGCGCTTGGATGGACGTTACTCGTGATATGGGGCTTGTAAATGAAGTATTTCGTCATCAATTACCTCATATGGAAAATCAATATATTGCTATTGGTCATGTACGTTATTCAACAACTGGTTCTAGCTTATTATCAAATACACAACCTTTAATTGCTAATTATTCCGGCGAAAAAATTAGTTTAGCCCATAATGGTAATTTAACAAATGCAGCTGAACTTCGTCGTTACTTAGAAGAACAAGGTACAATTTTTCAAACTTCTATAGATACAGAAGTAATCGTTAATCTTATCGCACGTTCTCGCAAATCAAATATTGAAGAAAAAATCATGGAGAGTGTACAGCAAGTAAAAGGTGCTTTTTGTTTAGCTATTATGACAGAAAATAAATTAATTGCTGTGCGTGATCCACAAGGCTTCAGACCTCTTTGCATTGGTAAAACAGAAGAAGGTTCATGGATCGTTTCTTCTGAATCTTGTGGTCTTGATGTTGTAGGTGCAGAATTTATTAGAGATGTTGAACCAGGCGAAATGGTTGTCATGAGTGATGATGGTTTAAAATCTTATAAATACACAACTCCGCAGAAAAAAGCTGCATGTGTTTTTGAATATATATATTTTGCTCGTCCAGATAGTGTAATCGATGGACAAAGTGTTCATGCCGCTCGTTTTATGATGGGCCGTATGCTTGCTCGTGAAAGCAAATTCAAAGGTGATATTGTTATATCTGTACCTGACTCTGGTAATACAGCTGCTACAGGTTTTGCTTATGAATCAGGTATTCCATTTTGCGAAGGTTTAATCAAAAATCGTTATATTGGACGTACATTTATTCAACCAACACAGAAAAAACGTGATACAGCTGTTCGCTTGAAATTGAATGCAATATCTGAAGCTGTTCGTGGTAAATCTGTTATTATGGTAGATGATTCTATTGTTCGTGGTACTACTAGTGGTAAAATCGTAAAAATGCTTCGCAAAGCAGGTGCAAAAGAAGTTCATATGTGCATTAGTTCTCCACCCATTGGCTATCCTTGCTACTATGGTATTGATACTTCTGTACGTAAAGAATTAATCGCTGCAACTAAATCAGTTGAAGAAATTCGTCAATTTATAGGTGCAGATTCTTTACATTTCCTTTCCTTGGAAGGTCTTAAAGCTTCTATGACAACAGCTAATCCTGAAGATATGTGTTATGCTTGCTTTAACAATGCTTATCCAATTGAAATGTCAAAAGAAACAGTAACTGGTGCTGATAAATACGTATTTGAACAAAGAGCAAAATAATTTGCACTTTTTGGAGGTTAACATGACTGATAATAAACAGACAAATCTTACGTATCGTGATTCTGGTGTTGATATTGATGCTGGAAATTATTCTGTAAAACTTATAAAAGATAGCGTAAAAGCAACATATCGTCCAGAAGTTTTAGGTGATTTAGGCGGTTTTGGTGGTCTTTTTGCTTTAAATAGTGGAAAATATAAAGAACCTGTATTAGTATCTGGTACTGATGGTGTTGGTACAAAATTACGTCTTGCATTTATGCTTGATAAACATGATACTATTGGTCAAGATGCTGTAGCTATGTGCGTAAATGATATCTTAGTGCAAGGTGCAGAACCACTTTATTTCTTAGATTATCTTGCTGTAGGAAAATTAGATCCAGAAAAAGTAGCTACTGTAGTAAAAGGTGTAGCTGGTGCTTGTAAAGAATCTGGCTGTGCTTTAATCGGTGGTGAAACTGCTGAAATGGCTGGTTTTTATGCTGATGGCGAATATGATATTGCTGGTTTTGCTGTTGGTGTAGTGGATAAAGCTAATATCATCACTGGTGAAAAAATCAAAACTGGCGATGTTTTATTAGGTATTCCTTCTAGTGGTGTACATTCTAATGGTTATTCTTTAGTTCGTAAAATCTGCTTTGATGTAAAAGGTTTTACAGGTAAAGAAAAATTCCCAGAATTAAATGGTAAAACATTAGGCGAAGAACTTTTAACACCTACACGTCTTTATCCATCTGTTTGCTTACCATTAATTGAAAAATATGATATTCATGGTATGGTACATGTAACTGGTGGCGGTTTCTATGAAAATATTTCCCGTATTTTACCAGAAGGTACTGGCGTTGAAGTAGATGCTAGCACATGGGAAATGCCAGCAATCTTCAAACTCTTACAAGCTTGGGGTAATGTAGATTGGCATGAAATGTACCGTGTATTCAATATGGGTATCGGTATGATTTTACTTGTATCTGAAGAAGAAGCAGCTAAAATTCAAGAAGACCTCAAAGCAAAAGGCGAAAAATCCTATATTATTGGTAAAGTTGTTGAAGGCAACCAAACTGTAGAAGTAAAAGGCGGAGTTTTCAATGAATAACCAAATAATTTTAGGTGTATTGGCTTCTGGTCGTGGTAGTGATTTACAATCTATCATTGATGCGATTGAAAATGGTCAGATTAAAACTAAAATAGGTGTTGTTCTCACTGATAAGCCGGAAGCAATGGCATTAGAACGTGCTAGAAAAGCAGGTATTCCTGCTGTTTGCGTTGACCGAAAAAAATGTTCTACAAAAGAAGAATTTGAACAAAAACTTGTAGAACAATTAAAAAAATACAATGTAGGTTTAGTTGTCTTGGCTGGATTTATGCGTATTTTAAGCCCTTATTTTGTCAATGAATTTAAAAATTGTATTTTAAATATACACCCATCATTATTACCTTCTTTTGGTGGAGCTCATGCTCATCGTGATGTTTTAGCATATGGCGTGAAAGTATCTGGTTGCACTGTGCATTTTGTAGATGAAGGTATGGACAGTGGTCCTATTATCATGCAAAAAGCAGTGCCTGTTTTAGATGATGATACAGAAGAAACTTTATCTGCTAGAGTGCTTGAACAAGAACATATAATATATCCAAAAGTTATTGAATTGTATTTGGCAGGAAAAATACATGTCAATGGTCGTCATGTGACGATTGATGATTGATTTTATATAATCACATTAAGAGGAGGCTTTTATTATGCCTATTAAAAGAGCGTTATTAAGTGTTTCTGACAAAACTGGTATTGTAGAATTTGCACGTAAACTTCATGAAGCTGGTGTAGAAATCATTTCTACTGGTGGAACAATGAAAGCAATTGACGATGCTGGTATACCTGTTACTTATGTTAGTGATGTAACTAAATTCCCTGAAATTATGGATGGTCGTGTAAAAACTTTAAATCCATATATTCATGGTGGTATTTTAGCTGTTCGTGATAATCAAAGTCATGTAGCACAAATGCAAAAATTTAATATTCAACCTATTGATTTAGTTGTTGTAAATTTATATCCATTCCGTGAAACTATAGAAAAACCAAATGTAACTCTTGCTGAAGCAGTAGAAAATATCGATATCGGTGGTCCTGCAATGATTCGTGCTGCTGCAAAAAATTTCAAATTTGTTACAGTTGTAGTAAATCCTAAACATTATGATGAAGTTGCTGAAATGATAGCTAAAGATGGTTGCACTACAGGAAAATTCCGTATGCAATTAGCTCAAGAAGCTTTCTGTCATACATCTCATTATGATGATTGCATTCAAGAATATCTTACAGCTCAGTTAAGCAAATAATATATTTTAGCGCACTTATTGATATGCTAACAATTGGCACTATTTAAGTGCGTTTTCTTTTAATAAGTTTAATAAGGGGGTTATATTTTGGATATTTTAGTTATTGGTAGTGGTGGACGTGAACATACACTTACATGGAAATTAGCTCAAAGTAAACTTGTGGATAAAATTTATGCTGTGCCAGGAAATCCAGGCATGGAAAAAATAGCACAATGTATACCAGGTTCAGTAGAGGATAATGAATTTTTAGTAAAAGTAGCTCAAGAGAAAAAGGTCGATTTAGTGGTGGTAGGACCAGAAGTCCCATTGACAAATGGAATTGTTGATGATATGGCTAAAGTGGGAATTGCTTCTTTTGGACCACAAAAAGCTGCTGCTCAATTAGAAGGTTCTAAATCTTTTTCTAAAAATATTATGAAAAAATATGGCATTCCTACTGCAAAATATGAAGTTTTCACAGATGCAGTGGAAGCTAAAAATTATATAGAAAAAGAGGGTGCACCAATAGTAATTAAAGCAGATGGGCTTGCTGCTGGTAAAGGTGTTATTGTTGCAGAAACAAAAGAGCAAGCTTTAGAAGCAATTGATGAAATTATGTGCGATAAGACTTTTGGTAGTGCTGGTAATAGCGTAGTTATCGAAGAATTTATGGCTGGCGAAGAAGCTTCTGTATTAGCTTTCACTGATGGTGAAACTATTATCCCTATGATACCATCTCAAGATCATAAAAGAGCGTATGATGGCGATAAGGGGCCAAATACAGGTGGTATGGGAACATATGCACCAGCACCAGTTATTACAGAAGATTTAATGAAACAAGTACAAACAAAGATTTTAGAGCCAACTATAAAAGCTATGAAACAAGAAGGCTATGAGTATAAAGGTTGTTTGTATGCTGGTTTAATGATAACAACAGAAGGTCCAAAAGTTGTAGAATTTAATGCTCGTTTTGGTGACCCAGAAACACAAGTTGTATTGCCATTGTTAGAAAGTGATTTAGCTGAAATCATGTTAGCTTGTGCTAATGGTACACTTGCAGATTGTGATATAAAATGGAGTAAAAAAGCTGCTGTTTGTGTAGTTATGAGTGCCGGTGGATATCCTGCTAAATATGAAAAAGGCAATGAAATTCTAGGTTTAGATAAGGCAGAAAAAGAAAATGTTTTAGTTTTCCATGCTGGTACAGCTAAAAAAGATGGAAAAATTGTCACAAATGGTGGACGTGTATTAGGTGTAGTAGCTTTAGGTGATGATATAAAAACTGCTGTAGATAAAGTTTATACAGATATAAAACTTATTGATTTTAAAGATGTATATTATAGAAAAGATATCGCACATAGAGCTTTCAACCGTAAATAATTAAAATAGTATATATAAAAAAATAAAGGAATAATAGGTTGATATTATTCCTTTATTTTTAATTAATTATTGATTTATTTTTATTGAGATTAGATTATTTTTTTACTACTTATATGATTTTATTGATGAGAACATAGATACATTTGACAATGAATAGCATTACAAAAAAATAATTAAATAGTAAAATATCTGTAAAGCTATTAGTTTAATAATGATAACTTTAAATATTTTGTTAATTAGAAAAATAACATATAGTACTAATAAATAGCCAATTATTATCTATTGTATATTGTGTTCAATGCATTTGTACACTTATGATAAGTCTATATGTTAATATATAGGTGGTGGCAATGGTTATGAAGAAGACCGTTGGAGAAAAAATTAGATCTTTTCGTCAACAAAAAAAATTAACTCAAGAGCAATTAGCTTTAGGAGCTGAAATTAATCCAGTCTTCTTGGGTCATTTGGAACGTAATTTAAAGAGTCCAACAATTACAACATTAGAGAAAATAACAAGAGCTCTAGGGATTACTATGTCTGAATTGTTCTTAGATGTGCCTAACAATGATAGTGAAATCGAAGTTAGACAAGCAAGCATTCAGCATATTAACTATCTCTTAAAAGATTTGTCCAACGAAGAATTGGATAAAATCACAGGCATTTTAAAAGAAATAATTGACTGGAAAAAAATGTAATGACATTTTTAAGTACCTATAATTTTTATTATAGGTACTTTTTTATATTATGTAAAAAATAAATGTAAGAAATACATAAGTGGTTGAGGTTCAGTTATTATAATAGCATATTTTTTATAATTGCAATAGATATTTTTAAGGATTAATTAAGTTTATTGAAGGTTTGCTATTTTAAAGGTATAATATAGATATGCTTTTAATTGTATATGTATGATTTTTAAAAATATCCCATTTCTTCTATCGGGATTATGAATTTTATATAAATTAATTAAGCAAAATCTGCAAATATAATATATTAATTTTATTTTGAATAAAGGAGATATTATTTTGAATTTACAAGAGAAAAATATTTATTGTGGTTTCAGATTAAATAAAATATCCCATATATCTGAAATTTCATCTAATGCATATGAATTTTATCATGAGAAAAGTGGCGCGAAATTATTATTTATAGAAAATAATGATGATAATAAAGTATTTTCTATAACTTTCCGCACTACTCCTACTGATGATACTGGTGTAGCTCATATTGTAGAACATTCCACACTTTGTGGTTCTCGTAAATTTCCTACTAAAGAACCATTTGTGGAATTAGTAAAAGGTTCTTTGAATACTTTTTTAAATGCAATGACATTTCCAGATAAAACTATGTATCCTATAGCTAGCAGAAATGAAAAAGATTTCCGCAATCTTATGGACGTTTATCTTGATGCAGTATTTTATCCAAATATGCGTACAACACCTGAAATCTTAATGCAAGAAGGTTGGCATTATGAAATTGATAATGTAGATGCTCCATTAGCTTATAGTGGTGTAGTTTATAATGAAATGAAAGGTGCATTATCATCTCCAGATGGATTATTGGAAAGAAAGATTTTAAATAATCTTTATCCTGATACAACATATCAATATGAATCTGGTGGAGACCCTGTAGCTATTCCGGATTTAACACAGGAAATGTTTATTGACTTCCATAGTCGATATTATCACCCTGCTAATAGTTATATCTATCTTTATGGGGATATGGATATGATGTCAACTTTATCTTTCTTAGATGAAGAATATCTTAGCAATTTTAATAAAATTGAAATCGACTCCCATATTGATGTACAAAAACCATTTACAGCTCGTAAATTGATTAAAGATATTTATCCTATAGCTCCAGGTGAAGCAAAAGAAAATAAAACATTTTTAAGCATGAATTATTCTATTGCAACTTCTTTAGAAAAAGAAAAAATGCTAGCATTTACTATATTGGAACATGCTTTATTAAAAAGTGAAGCTGCACCACTTCGCAATGCTTTAATTAAAGCTGGTCTTGGTAGTGATGTAATTTCTTCATTTGATAATGGTATTTTACAGCCAATGTTTAGCATTATCGTCAATGGTTCTGAGGCTAATAAAGTTGATGAATTTACAAAAGTTGTAACTGATACTTTAAATGATATTGTAAAAAATGGCATTGATGATGAATTGCTGCAAGCTTCTATTAATAGTATGGAATTTAAGCTTCGTGAGGCTGATTTTGGTCAATATCCAAAAGGATTGATTTATAATATTAATCTTATGAATAGCTGGTTATATGATGGTGATGCTACTATGTATCTCCATTATGAAGAAGCTTTGAAAACTGTAAAACAGTGGGCAAAAGAAGGTAAGTTTGAAGGATTAATTCAAGAATATTTATTGGATAATACTCATAGTCATATTTTAATTTTAGAACCAGATGAAAATGTAATTGCTAAACAAGAAAAAGATTTAGCTGATAAATTAGCACAGAAAAAAGCTTCTATGAGTAAAGAAGATATTGAAAAAATTATTGCGGATACTCAAAAATTAAAAGAGCGTCAACGTTCTGTGGATAAACCAGAGGATTTAGAAAAAATTCCATTATTGAAAATTGAAGATATCACTAAACAATGTGATAAATTAATTATTGCTGAAGATGAAATAGCAGATACAAAAGTTTTAAGACATGATATTGATACAAATGGAATTTGTTATTTAAGAATGTTATTTGATATAAGCAATATAGCTTATGAAGATATAAATTATCTATTCTTATTGGAAGAATTTATTGGTAGAACTGCTACAAAAAATTACACATATGAAGCATTGGCTAATGCTGTAAACTTGCATACTGGTGGAATGAGATTTGCTGTAGCTACGTATGATAAAGAGGGCGATGTTGACTCTTATATGCCAAAATTTGTATTTAAAGCTAAAGTTTTGGTAGATAAGATGCCAGAATTGATAAAATTACTACAAGAAATAATTTTCAATAGTTCCTTTACTTCTAAAGAACGTATTAAAGATTTGGCAATGCAATGTCGCAGTGATTTTGAAATGTCAATATTGCGTTCGGGTCATCAGTTAGTTCTTGATGAATTGATGGCATACTTTACACCAAAAGAACGCTATGATAATTTTGGTGACTTAAAATTTTATGCATTTATTAAGAATTTCTTAAATGATTTTGATAATGAATTTAATAAAATGCAAACAGCTTTTGCTAAAATTTTACCAATGATATTTAATAAGGCTAATTTATTGACAAGTATTACTGTATCTAAAAATGATTATGAAAAAGTAATATCTGCAATTAAACCTTTATTAGAAGTATTGCCAAATGAAACTTATTCAAAACAAGAAATACCATTTGCAGTAGAAAAGAAAAATGAAGGTTTTATCACATCTTCTCAGGTACAATATGTTGCCAAAGGTGCTAATTTCATACGCTTAGGATATAAATATACAGGAGCTATGAAGGTATTAGAAACTATTATGCGTTATGAATATTTGTGGACTAATATTCGTGTTCTTGGCGGAGCTTATGGTGCATTTGTAAAATTCCGTCGTGATGGCAATATGTATTTTGGTTCTTATCGTGATCCTAATTTAGTAGAAACTTTAAATGTATATGATAAAACAGCAGAGTTTTTACGTAATTTTAATGTCAGTGATAGAGAAATGACAAAATATATTATCGGTACAATTAGTAATATTGATATGCCACTTACTCCTGCATTAAAAGGTGAATTAGCTTCTTCTGCGTATATTGCTGAAATGACAGACGAAATGCGTCAGCAACAGCGTGATGAAATTTTAGCTACAACTCAAGAAGATATTAGAGCTTTAGCTGATTTAGTAGATGCTTGCATGAAGGAAAATGCTATCTGTGTTTTAGGTGGAAGCAATAAAGTAAACGAAGCTAAAGATGTATTTAAAACAGTAACTACTATTTTATAATTTATAAATTTATATTGTTAGTTTAAATAATAAAGACTCCCAATAGTTGAATTTAAATATCAATTATTGGGAGTTTTGCTTAGAAATAATTTTGCTAAAATAGAGTGAAAGTTAATTTTGCACAAATAGATTTATTTAATCATTTTTTAATGAAAGTTTTAAAGGGTTTTAATTTATATTTTTAGAATATATACAGTAAAAAAAACAATCGAAATCCTTAATGAAGGAGGGGTTTTTATGAATTTACAATTTTTAGGTGCGGCTCATACAGTTACAGGTTCTTGTTATTTATTAGAAGCAAATGACCATAAAGTTTTGATTGATTGTGGTATGTTTCAAGGTGCGAGAAATTTACGTGATTTAAACTACAATGATTTTCGTTTTGTGCCATCAGATATAGATTGCGTACTTTTAACTCATGCTCATGTTGACCATTGCGGTCTTATTCCTAAGTTATGTAAACAAGGATTTAAGGGCGATATATATGCGACAAAAGCGACTTGCGATTTAGTAAATATCATGCTCCCAGATAGTGCACATATCCAAGAGTCTGATGCGCAAATAACAAATCGTAAAGGGCAACGTATGGGAAAAACACCAATAGCTCCTTTATATACTATTGATGATGCTATGGCTTCATTAAAACAATTTGTGCCAATTGATTATGATCAAGAAATCAATCCAGTAAATGGAATACGAGCTATTTATAAAGATGCTGGTCATATCATGGGGTCAGCAATTATTGAAGTTTATGTAACGGAAAATGGCGAAGAAACTAAAATTGTATTTACAGGCGATTTGGGGCAACCTGACCAGCCTATTATAAAAGACCCTACACATATAAAAGAAGCAGATTATTTAGTAATTGAGTCTACTTATGGTGATCGTAAACATCAAATTTATGATAAAGAAACTCCATTAGCAGAAATTATAAATGATACTATGGATAGAGGCGGAAATTTAATTATTCCATCATTTGCAGTTGGTCGTACACAAACAATGTTATATTATCTATTCAAATTATGGAAAGCCAATCGCATAGAGGATTATTCAGTTGTAGTGGATAGCCCACTTGCTGTTGAAGCTACAAGAATTTTTGCCAAGAATACAAAATATTTTGATGATGAAGCAACTGAATATATTAGAAAACATGGTAAATTGCCTCAAATGCCACAGTTGCGTCTTTGCGAAAGTGCAAATGAATCTAAGGCCTTAAACACAGAAGAAGGTTCACATATTATTTTATCGGCTAGTGGTATGGCGGACGCTGGACGTGTACTTCATCATTTAAAACATAATCTTTGGCGTCCAGAATCTACAATTTTATTTGTAGGTTATCAAGCAGAAGGAAGTTTAGGTAGAAGATTATTAGAAGGCGCTAAAAAAGTAAAAGTCTTAGGTGAAGAAATCAGTGTAAAAGCTAGAATTGTAAATATGGACGGATTTTCTGCTCATGCTGATTACTCACAGATGGAAGAATGGTTACAACATTTAACTATGTATAATGCTAAACAGGTATTTGTAGTGCATGGTGAAGCTACTGCTAGTAAAGCTGTAAAAGAAATGATTGAAGAAGAATTCGGCTGGAATGCGTATATTCCATTTTATGCAGATAGAGCTATCATGACAAAGAATACTTGTGAAATCAAAGCTGCTAATATACCTCAAGTATCTGTGGAAAAAGATATGGAAGACTTCTTTGTTGATGTTGATGCAGATTATAGACAATTGCGTCGTAGAATTATTAATCTTGTGGTTAAAAATCCAGAACTTATGCCAGCAGCTATGAATACAATTCAAAAAGGTTGGCGATATGTTAAACGCTTGTTCAAGGATTTTGGTATTAGCTAAGATTTTTAATGAAAATTTTATCTGCTTTTTACGATAAATATTTTGGCAAGAAGAAAGAAATATGTTATGATTAGAGTAAAGTTAAATCTTAGGAGGATTATATAATGGAAGAATTAAAAAACAATTCCGTTGTTGAAGAAGATACTGAAGGTACTGTAGTTGTTATTACTGATGAAGAAGGTAATGAATACAATTATGTAGAAGAAATGGTTTTCGATGCAGGTAGCGATAAATATGCTATTTTAGTTAGCATTGATGGCGATGAAGAATGCGAATGCCATGAACATGATGAAGAATGCGGTTGCGAAGAAGAAGTAGATGTAATCTTAGCAAAAATCGTTAAAGATGAAAATGGTGAAGTTGAATATATTGAACCAACAGATGAAGAATTTGAAATTGCTCAACAAGCTTATGAAGAATTAATGGATAAACTTGAAGCAGAAGAATAATCATCTGAATTTGTTTAAAGTTTAATACGTATCAAAGAAGGTACCATAGAAAAATGGTATCTTCTTTTTTGTGAATATAAATTTTTATTTGAGGTAGATTTATGGAAAATTTAGTAGAAAATATTAGTAAATCAGTAGCTATTGAATTGCTTTTTGAAGAAATGCCAACAAGACCTACTGCAAATGCTATTTTTCGTGAAGCTAGAAAAATATTTGGTGATATAAATATCATCAATAGAGATGAAAATGATATTGAATTTAGCGTAGATAAATTTGTAGCATATAATGAAGATAATACAACTTCTCCAGTAATACTTGCTATGGGAAATATAACAGATTTTGATGATAAAGTAGCTGTAAGTGAATTTGAACGCACACAGATTTGGAATGTAGCTAACAGTGAAGAATTATTGAGTAAATATAAATATGCTGTAAAAATATGGGATGTAAATGCTCAAAGACAAATTCCTAAAGAACGTGCTATTATGTTAGTTGATTGGCTTAATGTAGCTTTAAAATTATATCCTAAATGTCAAGCTATTTGGATAAAATCAGCAGGTAAATTACAATTAGCTCAATCCATTAAGAATTTGAAAGAAACTGGTATAGTTAAATATTTATATAGTATGGTCAATATTCGTTTCTTCAATGTGCCTAATACAAATGAATTCATTGTAGATAGTGTAGGATTGGCTAATATTGGTTTAAGTGATGTACAATTCCATTTCAAAGGTATGAACCCTAATAAAGTAGCTAATCTTGCATATAGCTTAGCTCGTTATATTTTGAATAATGATGATATCATGATTAAAGATGGCGATACCATTGATGGCATGAATGATGAGGGCAAAATGACACCAGAAGTTCAATGGATTTGTAGATATGAAGATTCTTTAATCGAACCACTTCGTCCTGTTTTAGATATTGATACTGGTAAATATGCCGCTGGCGATAGAAATTAAAAAAAACACTTTCTAATTTTAGATATTTTCTAAGTTAGAAAGTGTTTTTTAGTTAAGTATAAAATTATTTGATTAAGTTAAATTTACGCATTGCTGTTTTTAATTGTTCAAGATGAGCATCTTCCATTTCGCAAAGTGGCATGCGTAAAGGACCCATATCAAAGCCCATTAAACGAAGTGCAACTTTTACAGGAATTGGATTTACTTCACAGAATAATGCTTTGATTAATGGGAAATATTCAATTTGTTTTTTCGCTGCTTCTTCAACTTTGCCATCAAAGAATAATTGACACATATCATGTGTTTCTTGTGGCATAACGTTGGAAAGTACGGAAATAACACCTTTTGCACCTAAAGATAATAATGGAACGATTTGGTCATCATTACCAGAATAGAAAGTGAGTTTATCACCGCAAAGAGACATTGTTTCAGCAACTTGACTGATATTGCCACTAGCTTCTTTAACTGCTGCAATGCGTGGATGTTCTGCTAAAACAGCGTAAGTTTCTGGTGTAATACCTACACCTGTACGAGATGGTACATCATAAAGAATGATAGGTACATTTACATTATCAGCGATAGATGTGAAATGTTTGATAAGTCCTTTTTGTGTACATTTATTATAATATGGAGTAACTACTAATAAAGCATCAGCACCTGCTTTATCTGCATGTTGAGATAAATTAATAGCATATCTAGTATCATTAGAACCAGTACCTGCAATAACAGGAACACGTTTATTTACATAGTCAACAGTAAATTTAATGATTTCTTCATGTTCTTCATCTGTCATTGTAGCAGATTCGCCACTTGTACCAGCAATTATGATAGCGTCTGTACCATTGTTTAAGTTGAAATCAATTAAACGAGCTAATTCATCATAATTGATACCGTTTCCGTTTTCATAAAATGGAGTAGCAATAGCTACGCCTGCACCTTTAAATATTACATCTTTCTCCATAAAGAAAGCCTCCTTAATGCCATCTTTTGATGTGTTATCATAAATTATACAGGTAAATATTTATATTGTCTATAATATTTTAATTTTATGCATGATTTTAAAACATTTTTCTCTATTTTTATTTTTTATTATTGTAATGTTATAACTTTTTTATTATTTGCGTAATAAATTGTAAAAGTGTATTTATTTGTGATATGAAAAAAGACTTGATTTATCAATTTTAAAATCAAGTCTTTTTATGTTTAGTAATTATTTATTATCGTCTTTCCACCAATAAATACCATCTTGTTTTGGTAAGATACTAGCTTTAAATACAGGATCTTTAATACCTTGTTTTTTCTGCTGAGTGTAATCATCTAAAGCAATAAAAGCATATTTACCTAAGAGTAAAATAGCAATGATATTTGTGATTGCCATTAAAGCCATGAATAAGTCTGCTAAATTCCAAACTAAACTCAATTCAGCAACAGAGCCGAAGAATACCATGATTACAACAAGAATACGGAAAATATTTAAATATAATGGGTTATCAGATAAATGCTTTATGTTGATTTCTCCATAATAGTAGTTACCTATAATGGAAGTGAATGCAAATAATAAAACGATAATGGCTATACCAGTTGTAGCGATATTACCAAAATATAAGCTTAAATCGTATTGAATGAGCTGAATACCAGTTAAACCTGTTGCTTGATAATCACTGCTGAATAATACGATGAAAGCAGAAGCAGTACAGATAAATAATGTATCTACGAATACACCAAAAGCTTGGATAAGACCTTGTTTTACAGGATGACTTACTTCAGCAGTAGCTGCGGCATTTGGAACAGAACCCATACCAGCTTCATTGGAGAATAATCCACGTTTAATACCTGTCATGATAGCAGCACCGAAGCTACCACCAGCTACAGATTCAATACCCCAAGCATCTTTGAAGATGACAGATAAAACAGTTGGTAATTCTGAAATATTATATATAGTGATAGCAAAAGCGATAAGTAAATAAATACCAGCCATGATAGGCACCATGTATTCAGTAACTTTAGCAATGCGATGTAAACCACCAAATACAACAATACCTGATAATATTGCAATTACAATACCGATAATAGTTGCATCAAAATTAAAAGCAGTTTGTAAAGATAAAGAAATTGTATTGGATTGTACAGAATTGAAGATAAGTCCATAAGTAATACTGATTAATATAGCAAAGAATACGGCTGTTTTAGGGCTATGAAGTGCATTATTGATGTAATAAGCAGGGCCACCAAGATATCCGTTACTATCAGTACGAGGAACTTTGTAAATCTGAGCGAGAGTACTTTCTACAAAGCCAGTTGCGGAACCTAATATAGCAATAATCCACATCCAAAATATAGCACCTGGCCCACCGAGAACAATAGCGATAGCGATACCAGCGATATTACCAACACCTACACGGGAAGCTGTACTTACACAGAAAGCCTGGAAAGAAGATATTTGTTGTCCTTCCATTTTATTGCCTGCATCACCAGCAATAAGACGTATCATTTCTTTGATAAATCTTATTTGTACAAATTTTGTACGAATAGTAAAAATAATGCCAGCACCAATAAGTAAAATAATTAAAACATAACTCCATAAGATATCATTAATTTGACCGACTAATGAATTCAATAACTCCATTTAAACACCTTCTTTATAAATTAATATGTATATAATAACATATTTACAATATTTTGGGTAGAAATATATTTTATTAGTAATAATAGATTTATGTTACATAATACTTGTGATAAAATAAAGACAAAATATATTGAAAAGAAGTGTTTGTGTAATGGAAAATTACACAAATAGAATGTATATATTTGATAGTAGATAAAGATATATTTTTAATGATTTATATATAAAGTTAAAAATAAAATGAAAATAAATCACGAATTTTTATATTGGAAGATAATTGATGAATTGGTCAAATTATCTTCTTTTTTATATTGTTATTTTAATGAAGAAAAGAGACTTTTATATGAGGCTTTTATATTTAGTATGGATTTATTTTCTTTATAATAATCATATGTTAAAATTATTTTACTTAATATATTAGTTTTAATTTTATTTTTGAAGATATTTTATTATTTTAGAAAGAGAGGTCATAATGAATTTAGAAAAATCTGATGTAAATACTGTAGTTGAAAATCATATAGATTTTACTCATTTGCATGTGCATACAGAATATAGTTTATTAGATGGTGCTAGTAGAGTAAAAAAATTAATTGCACATGCAAAAGAGTTGGGCATGAAGTCTATAGCGATCACTGACCACGGTACTATGTATGGAACGATTGCTTTTTATAAAGAAGCTTTGAAACAAGGAATAAAGTCTATTATTGGTTGTGAAGTTTATGTAGCACCAAAATCTCGTTTTGATAATTTTGAAGTGGAAGGCACTCGTTATTATCATCTAATTTTGTTAGCAGAAAATAATAAGGGATATCAAAATCTCATTAAATTGGTTTCTCTAGCAAATATTGAAGGTATGTATTATAAACCTCGTGTAGATAAAGATTTATTACGTCAATATCACGAAGGTATTATTTGTTTGAGCAGTTGTATAGCGGGCGAAATTCCTCAAGCAATTATTCGTGATAATATGGAACGTGCGGAAAAATTAGTGCAGGAATATGTAGATATTTTTGGCAAAGATAATTTCTTTTTAGAAATTCAAAATCATCAAATTCCTGAAGAAGCTAAGGCAAATAAAGGATTAATCAGTTTAGCACAAAAATATGATTTAAAATTAGTAGCTACAAATGATATACATTATATAAAAAAAGAAGATAATGATTTTCATGATGTGCTTTTGTGTATACAAACAGGTAGAACTTTAGATGATAAAGATAGAATGAAATTTTATAATGATGATTTCTATTTAAAATCTGGTGCTGAAATGCTTGCTTTGTTTAAAGATACACCAGAAGCTATTATAAATACTTTGGAAATTGCAAATCGTTGTAATGTAAGTTTTGAATTTGGTCATTTACACTTACCAAACTTTCCTTTGCCAGAAGGCATGACTGATGAACAGTATTTGCATAAATTGTGTAAGGAAAAAATTCATAATAGATATGCTGAAGTTACAGAGGAAATACAACAAAGGTTAGATTATGAATTGTCTATTATTAATCGCATGGGCTATGATAGTTATTTTTTGATTGTATGGGATTTTATAAATTTTGCTCGCAGTCAAAATATAGCGGTAGGGCCTGGTCGTGGCTCAGCAGCTGGTAGCATTGTAGCGTATATTTTGGGAATTACAGATATTGACCCATTGAAATATAGTTTACTCTTTGAGCGTTTTTTAAATCCTGAACGTGTAACTATGCCAGATATAGATATTGACTTTTGTTATATTCGTAGAGATGAAGTTATTGAATATGTAAAAAGAAGATATGGCGATGACCATGTAGCACAGATAATTACTTTTGGTACGATGGCGGCAAAAGGTGCAGTGCGAGATGTCGGTCGTGTCATGAATATGCCTTATAACGAAGTAGATAAGATAGCAAAGTTAATTCCGCAAGAATTGGGCATGACTTTGGATAAAGCATTAAAAGATTCATCAGAATTGTTGACTTTATATCAAGAAAACCTTGAAGTTCGTAAATTAATTGATTTTGCCAAAGATGTAGAAGGTATGCCACGTCATTCTTCAACTCATGCTGCAGGTGTAGTTATTTCTAAAGATCCTGTTACAGATTATGTTCCTATTCAGATATCTGAAGGTACATTTGTAACTCAATATGATAAAGATTGTGTTGAAGAATTAGGTCTATTGAAAATGGACTTTTTGGGATTGCGTACGCTTACAGTTATCGCTGATGCTTTGACAAATATAAAAAATAATCGCGGTATAGAGATAAATTTAGATGAAATTCCACTTGAAGATGAAAAGACTTCGCAAATGCTTTGTCGAGGAGAAACAGGAGCAGTATTTCAGTTAGAGTCTGCCGGCATGACTACTTTGGTAAAAGATTTGCAACCAACGGGATTTGCTGATTTAATTCCTGTTATGGCATTGTATCGACCAGGACCTTTGGGCAGTGGCATGGTAACGGATTTTATCAATGGTAGACATGGCAGAAAAAAAGTAACATATATTCATCCAGATTTAGAGCCAATTTTAAAAGAAACTTTTGGCGTGATTTTGTATCAAGAACAGGTTATGCAGATTGTTCAAGTATTAGCTGGTTTCACTTTGGGACAAGCTGATATTTTACGTCGTGCAATGGGTAAGAAAAAGCATGATGTCTTGATGTCACAAAAAGAAAATTTCTTAAAAGGTGCTAAAGATAATGGTGTAGATGATAAACTCGCAGAAACTATTTTTGATTTATTATTACATTTTGCCGATTATGGTTTTAATAAATCTCATAGTGCTGCTTATGCACTTGTGTCATGGCGAACAGCATATTTAAAAGCTCATTATCCGCAGGAATTTATGGCGGCTATTTTGACTAGCTTGATGACAAGTAATAAAATTGGCGAATATATTGAACAATGTAAACATATGGGAATTGATATTTTACCACCAGATATAAATGCTAGTCGTGATACATTTACTGTAGATAAAAATAGTATTCGTTTTGGTTTAGCTGCTGTAAAAAATGTAGGTGAAAATGCCTTAAAAACGATTGTAGATATCCGCGAGAAAGATGGTCTATTTAAATCTTTAGAGGATTTTTGTTCACGAGTTAGCAGTAGATGTATCAATAAGAGAGCTTTAGAAAATCTTATAAAATGTGGTGCATTTGATTCTTTAGGTTATAATCGCGCTCAATATATGGCTGTTTTAGATCAAGCTATGGATTTAGGCTCTAGACGTCAGAAAGATTTAGCTAGTGGACAGATGGATTTATTTGGTGATTTTATGGAAGAAGAAGAAAGTATTGATAAATTGGAAATGCCAAAAATACAAGAATTTCCTAAAATAGAATTATTAAATATGGAAAAAGAAATCACAGGCTTTTATATCACAGGGCATCCACTAGAAGAATATAGAGAAAAAATACAGTATTTGACTACGATTGAAAGTCTAGAAAAGCAAAAAGATGGAAAATATATCTCTGTAGCAGGAATTATTCGCAAAGCAAAAAGAGTAACTACAAAAAAAGGTGATATGATGTGCTTTTTAGAAATCGAGGACTTTTTAGGTGTAGTAGAAGTCATTGTATTTCCAAAGGCATTTTATGATAATATCAATTATTTAGTGCCAGATATTCCTGTTGTAGTTAGAGGAAAATTGGATAAAAGTGATGATAATAATAAAATCATTGCTGATAAAGTGATTGGTTTAGAGGATTATACACCAGAATTTTGTATTATTGTAAAACCAGAGCAAGAAGATAATGCTTTTTTTAGCAAAATAACAGAAACATTGCAAGAAAATGCTGGTCCTTGTCCTGTTTATATGTATTTTATGAGCAGTAAAAAAATGATTAAAGGCAATCGAGAATTTTGGATTGATGGCAGTGAAACTGTAGTTAATAATCTAAAAAATCTTTTAGGCAAAAACTCAATCAAACAAAGATAATTTTCAATTAAAAATCCCCCAAAATAGATAAGTATTTTGGGGGATAAATTTATATTAAGGGTTATAAAAGAAATCTTCGATTGCTAAGCGGATAGCTGAATAATTAAATCCTTTACGATAAAGATAGCCTTGACATTTTAATTTGTCAGCTTTGCTAGGAGTATAACGGCTATTTAATAATCGCAAACAAACAGTATATTCATAATCTAATTCATCAATATCTGTCTCTTCTTGAGCATTTTGAATATCACTTTGAGAAAATCCTTTTTCCATTAACTTATATTTAATAGCTTTTATACTGCGATGTTTTTCATTGATATATGCTTGATATTGACGTTGGCATAAATCTGTATCGTCTAAATAATGTCGAGCAATTAAGCGATTAATAGCTTCTTGAATTTCTTCTGGTGCGTATTCTTTGCGTTTTAATTTTGTAATTAATTGTTGGGTACTATAAGGTCTTGTAGCCAATAAATCAACAGCATAAATAAGTGCTGTTTTTGTATTATTTTGCTGTTTCATTATCAGCCGTTACTTTAGATTTTTTAGTTGGTTCTTCAACTTTTTCTTCAGTTTGTTCTTCTTGAACAAATAATTTTTCACGAATTTTATTTTCAATTTCTAATGCTGTGTCAGCATGTTCTTTTAAATATGCTTTTACGTTTTCTTTACCTTGACCTAAGCGAGTGCCTTGATAAGAATACCATGTACCACTCTTATCTAAGATTTCAAAAGCTGTACCCATATCAATTAAGCTACCTTCACGAGAAATACCTTCACCGTACATGATATCAAATTCAGCTTGTTTAAATGGAGGAGCTACTTTGTTTTTTACAACTTTAATTCTTGTTCTGCTACCTACAGGGTCATTGCCTTGTTTAATTGTATCGATTTTACGCACATCTAAACGAATGGAAGCATAGAATTTTAAAGCTCGACCACCAGTTGTAGTTTCTGGATTACCAAACATAACGCCAACTTTTTCACGAATTTGGTTGATGAAAATTGCTGTTGTACGAGATTTACTGATGATACCTGTTAATTTTCTCATAGCTTGAGACATTAAACGAGCTTGCAGACCAACATGGGAATCGCCCATATCACCTTCAATTTCTGCTTTTGGAACAAGTGCTGCTACTGAGTCAACAACTACTACATCAATAGCGCCACTGCGAACGAGTGCATCGGCAATTTCTAAAGCTTGCTCACCGTTATCTGGTTGGGAAATCAATAAATTGTCGATATCTACGCCTAATTTTTTGGCATAAACTGGGTCAAGAGCGTGTTCAGCATCGATAAATGCAGCCACACCACCTGTTTTTTGTGCTTCAGCAACAATATGAAGTGCTACAGTTGTTTTACCAGAAGATTCAGGGCCGAAGATTTCTACTATACGTCCGCGAGGAACACCACCAACACCAAGAGCTGCATCAAGTGGTAAACAGCCAGTATGAATTACTTCGATATTCATATTAGCAGAAACATCACCTAATTTCATGATGGAGCCTTTACCAAAATCACGTTCAATTTGTTTTAAAGCACTTTCTAGTGCTTGTACTTTATCCATTTTATCCATGGGAATAAATCACCTGCTTTTTAAATCTTATCTAGAAATATATATAAATTATACTCTATCTATTCCTAAATAATCAAGCAAAATGTTCAGATTTCCGAACAAAATAAACAGGATTATTTTTAAGAAAATTAGCTTTAATTTAGAATATATTGTATAATATCAAATATAATTATTTATTGGAGGGATATTTTTTATTAAATGGACAGTTTTGATGACCAGTATATTTTATTAGAGGAATTATACGAGGATAGTTTTTATCCAGATTTTTTGATTGATAAAATCAAATATTTATTAGAAGATTTTATTAATTTTGTGGAACAAAAACCAAAAAATATGGCAGATGTTGGTGATAAAATTTATGATTTAATTCAAAATGCCAATAGTTTGCAATATGAATTTCTCGATAATGACAGCGAATATGATAATATAGCTAGAGAATGTCTTATTCGCAATTTAGAATATATTATTCAATGGTTTCATTTACCAATCAATTTAGAAGAAGCATTAGCGGAACGTGAATGGGATTAAGCCTATTTAATAATAAATGTTATTAATTTAAAAGCATAAAATTTTATGTTATACTTATAGTAGTTTATTTATTTGGAGGATTGTTTAATGTTATTAAATAAAAAGTCTGTAGAACTTTTAGCTCCAGCTGGCAATTGGGAAACATTAGTAGCTGCCATTGATGCTGGGGCTGATGCTATTTATTTGGGTGGAAAACATTTTAATATGCGTATGCTCAAATCAGACGCTAATTTTGATAATGAAATGTTAAAAAAAGCTGTAGAATATGCTCATGCTCATGGAGTAATGCTTTATATTACTATTAATAATTTAATCAGCGATGAAGAAATTCCAGAGCTTGAAGAATATTTGACTTATTTAAATGAAATACAGCCAGATGCTATTTTAATTCAAGATTTAGCTGTAGCTCAAATTGTGAAAAAACTTGGATTGAATATAACTATGCATGCATCTATCATGATGAATTCTCATAATAATGCTGCTATAAAAAAATTAAAAGAATATGGCATTCGTCGTGTCGTTGTTAGCCGTGAAATGTCTTTAAAAGAACTCAGCGAATTAAAAGCTGTAGATAGTGATTTTGAACTTGAATATTTTGTTCATGGTGATATGTGTATTTCCGAAAGTGGACAATGTATTCATTCTGGCGTTTTATTTGCAAATAGCAGTAATCGTGGTCGTTGCATGAAAGCTTGTCGTTGGCCATATAAAATCATTGATGAACAAACAGGTCAAGAACAAGAAACTACAACAGATGGGGATTATCGTTTAGCACTAAAAGATATGTGTATGTATAGAAATATTCCAGATTTAATTCAAGCTGGTGTATATTCTTTTAAAATTGAAGGTCGTATGCGTAGTGCTGATTTCGTGGCAAATATTGTAAGCATTTATCGTCGTGCCATTGATAATTATGTAGCTGATCCTGCTGGTTATCATGTAAATGAAGAAGATTGGAAAAATCTTTTTGAAAATCGTGTACGTGATTATTCCACTTGTTTTGCTATGGACAAACCTGATAGTAGAGCTATTGGTTATACTGGAAAACGTGAACCAAGATTTTTCAGTTATGCAGCAAAAGAAGCAGATTTAGATTGTGAATGGCTCAATGATTTAGAAGCTATTAAAACTGCTGATAATAAACCAAAACTTGCTGTTAAAGCTGCAACTTTAGCACATGCTCGTGAAGCTTTAGCAAATGGTGCTAATATTCTTTATGTAGCAGGCGAAGTTTATCGTCCACATACTCCATGGACTTTAGGAGATATAAAAACTATTTTACAAGAAGCTCATAATGTTGGGGCAAAAGTAATAGTCAATACTCCTAGAACAACTTTAAAAGATCAATGTAGTGAATTAGAACAATTATGTCATGATTTAAATGAAATAAAACCAGATGGTATCATGGTAGGAAATTTAGGTGCAGCTACTATTGTACGTGAACTTACAGATTTACCTATTTATGCTGACCATAGTTTCAATGTATTTAATCATGTAGCTACAGAATTTTTACAAGAAAATGGCATTGTAAATGCAACAGCTTCTTATGAATTGCCTTATGCTCAAGTGAAAACTTTAGTTGAAAGTAGTAAATTACCAATGACAATCACTGTTCATGGTAATGTAGAAGCTATGATTTCTGATACTAATATTCCAGCTTTAAATCTTAAATATGATCCACTTACTAATCCAGAATTTAATGATAAACATTTTGCTTTATTGGATACAGTTGGCGGTAAACATTCTATGCGTATGGATCAATTTGGTAGAATTCATATTTTATTTACTAATGATTTATGTCTTCTTCCTTATATTGATAAATTGATGGGAGCAGATACTCTTCGCATTGAAGCTCAAGATTATACACCAGAGATTACTGGTATGTTGACTAAAATTTATCGCGACGCTATTGATAGTGGCAAAAATGATGATATGATCGAAAAAATCAAAGAAGTAAGTCCTCGTCCAGTTGGTATTGGTGTTTATCGTCATAAAAAATCTTATTAATTATTCATAGTCATTTTAGAATTGTCATTTTTATTTTAGGTTTTATGACTTATCATATTAATGACAATTCTTTCTAATGTTTATTATCAATATTATTTATACATAACATTAGAAAATATAAAAATAATGAAAGGAAGTATATTATGTCTCAGTATTTAGGTCCTGAAAAATGTCTTGAAAAGAAAAAGAAATATATCATGCCTTGTTTAGGTCATTTCTTTGCTAATCCTCCTCAATTTGTAAAAGGTGAAATGCAATATCTTTATGACCATGAAGGAAAAAAATATTTAGATTGTTTTGCTGGTGTATCTGTTATAAACTGTGGTCATTGCAATCCTGAAATTACGCAAAAAGTAGCAAAACAAGTACAGACTCTACAACATGTTTGCAATATCTATTTAACAGAAGATATTTATAATTTAGCTGAAAAATTAGCTCAAGTAACACCAGGTAGATTACAAAAATCTTTCTTTTGTTCTACAGGAACAGAAGCAAATGAAGGTGCTTTGCTTTTAGCTAATATTTATAATGGAAAAAGTGAATTATTAGCTCTTCGCAATGGTTTACATGGTAGAACAAAACTCACTATGAATTTGACAGGTATCGGCATGTGGAGAACTGATTCAAATCCTGTAGGTGGTATTCATTTTGCACCAAACCCTTATTGTTATCGTTGCCCAATGGGTAAAAAATTCCCAGAATGTGATTATGCTTGTGCAAATGCTGTAGAAGATATTATCAGCTATGCAACTTCTGGAAATGTTTCTGCTATGATTTGTGAAACTATCCAAGGTAATGCAGGTATTGTAGTACCTCCAAAAGGATATTTTAAACGTTTAAAAGAAATCTTAGAAAAACACAATATTTTATTGATCATTGACGAAGTGCAGACAGGTTTTGCACGTACTGGAAAAATGTTTGCTATTGAAAATTATGATGTTGAACCAGATATCATGACAATGGCTAAAGCTTTAGGCAATGGTGCTCCTATCAGCTGTTTTATTTCTCGCAGTGAAATCGCAGATAAATACACTCGTCCGGGTGCTTCTACATTAGGTGGAAATCCTGTTTCTTCTACAGCTGGTATTGCTGTACTTGATTATATTGAAGAACATAATCTTATCGAAAAAGCTCGTGTTCGTGGAAAACAATTAAAAGATGGATTAATTGCTCTTCAAGAAAAATATCCATTTATCGGTGATGTTCGTGGTTTAGGTTTAATGGTAGGTGCAGAGCTTATTAATCCAGATAAATCCCCAGCTCCAGATAAATTGGAATTTATTGTAGAAACAATGAAAGATAGAGGTTTCCTCATCGGTAAAAATGGTATAGCTAGAAATGTGCTTGCTTTCCAACCACCACTTGTTATCAGTGAAGAAAATATCAATGATTTATTAAACAATCTTGATGATGTTATGTCTCAGGTAAAATAAAAATATATAAATAAAAAAATAAGTCCCTAGTAGTATAAATTACTAGGGACTATTTTTATGAGTTTTTTATTAAAATACCCATTCGTCGCCGAAGCGTTTTAATAAATTATCTGCTTCTGCAGGGCCATAAGAACCTTGTTCATATGTGAATACAGGAAGTTTATCCCAACGATATAAATCCTTTAAGTGTTCAATATAATCCCAACTTGTTTCTATCTGATCCCATTGAGAGAACCAAGAACGTTCACCTTTGATACAAGCTGTAATTAAGCGTTCATATGCTTCAGGAGTGTTTATTCTGCTAGAAATGGAACTACTCTGGCTAAAGTCCATTTTTGCTTGTGTGATTTCATCTGTATCCCCTGGAGTTTTCACATTAAATTGAAGATGTACACCTTCATTTGGTTGGATTTTTATAATTAAGATATTGCGTGGGGCAGAAATAAATGTTTGACGGAAAACGATTGCTATTTGCATTTCACGACAGCGAAGTTTTTTACCTGTGCGGATATAAAACGGAGTATTCCACCAACGTTCATTATCAATAAATAAACGAAGTGCAGCATAAGTTTCTGTTGTAGAATCTGTAGGGACAGATTTTTCTTGACGATAGCCTTTATATTGACCTAAAACTAAACTATCGCGAATATCTTCTACAGGGCGAAGTGCACGAAGCACACGTAATTGAGCATCATGCATAGCTGTAGTAGAGAATTGTTCTGGCCATTCCATAGCTACTATGGATAAGATTTGGAATAAATGGTTTTGAACCATATCTTTTAAAGCTCCACTAGTATCATAATAGCCACCACGTGTACCAATACCTAAATCTTCAAAAGCGGAAATCTGTACAGATTCGATATATTGTGAATTCCATAGGTTAGCAAATATAGGGTTAGTGAAACGAATAGTTTGGATATTACGTACCATTTCTTTACCGAGATAATGGTCAATACGATAAATATTTTCTGCTGGGAAAAAAGTTTCTAATTGTTTATTAAGTTCTTTAGCTGATTCTAAATCTTCACCAAATGGTTTTTCTAAAATAACCTTACCTAAAGAAGCTTCTTTTACTGCTTTTAATCCACTTGCAATTACACCGAAAAATTTTGGAGCTACTGCAAGATAAAATACATGGTCATCAATATTTTCAGCAGTATAATATTCGGATAAACGAGCATATTCGTTTAAATCGGAGATGTCCATTTTAAAATAAGAGATACGTTTAGCAAAAACTTCAAAAGTTTTTTCTTCATATGGTAAACGAGCGAATTTTTTTACCCAATCACGAACTAATTCACAATACTGTTCTGTAGTATAATCGCGTCTACCAATGATGATAATTCTGGATTGAGCTTCTTCGGCATTTGCCGCAGTCATATTGTACTGTGCAGGCATAAGTTTTCTAAAAGTCAAATCACCAGTACCACCAAAAATTGTAAAAGCTTTATTTAAAGACATGTTAACTCTCTCTTTCATAAATAATTCATAAATAAAAATAAATATATATTATAAAATTATACCTATAGCATGAGGTACTTTATCTGTATTGATTAATTTAACAATTTTTCCATTTGTTTTATCTAATTGGAAGCTACTCATATCATCAGTATCTTTATTTACGACTAAAAGATATTGTTCATCTTCACTTAAGATAAAATCTCTAGGGTGCATACCACCACTGTTTATTTGTTGAATGATTTTAGGTTCATTTTCAAGGCTAATAACAGTGAGTAAATCTGCTCCACGAGTGGAGATATATATGAAACGATTATCTTTTGTGATACGAATAGCAGCACTAGAAGTGTTATCAAGTTTATCTTTAGGTAGTAGATTTAATTTTGTATTCAAAGTAAATTCTAGATTATCTACGCTAAAATCAAAAAATTCACTGCTTAATTCACTTACTAAATAAAAATGAGAATAATCATGATTAAATACACCATGACGAGGGCCTGTTTTTGCAGGGAATGTTAAAGTTTTTACTAAATCATAATCATTATTTATATCAAAAATACGTACTTGGTCAAGTAGTAAACAAGGAACTATAAGATAGTTTTTATATAATACTACTTGATGGCAACCAGCTTTGTTTTGAATAGATATTTGTTTGATTAATTTTAATTTGTTGTTGACTATTTGATAGACCATAACTACACCATCATGGTAATTTGCAGTGTAAATGAAATCATCATGATGTTTTACAAAACATGGAGAACTGTTTTCCAAAAGTATTTCATCTAGTATAGTTTTGGTAGAAATATCAACTAGAGCAATACCACTTTTATTGTTTTTGCTAGTAGTGATGATAAGAATATTTTCATATCTGTCAACACATTTTGCATCGTCAATACTCAAAAAGGATTGGATATCAGAAATTTTGCCAGAATTTTCTTCATAAGAGAATTGATATATTCCTTTTGTTGATGCAGTATTGTAAGTACCAATATAACCAGTTAGCATAAAATAAACACTTCCTTAATTTTATATTTAAATACTTAGAATAAATTGTATTTAATTGGCACAAGCCATTAATATACTGATTATATAGTATAAATTATAAATAAACAAGTAAGAGTCATATCTTTGGTATAAAAATTTTTTATATAAACGATATGTTAAATTTTATTAAATTAAAAAAATATATAAGAAAAATTAATAATAGATGTACTTGTATTTTAAAAAAAAATAAACTATACTAAATTTAAATCAGTGATATATATTTTAAGTATATATTTATTGATATAAAAAAATAAGGAGTGTTTTTTTATGGAACAAATTAAACGTTACAAAGCAGTAATCACAGGCAATGTACAAGGCGTAGGTCTTCGTGTTTTTGTTGTGGACAATGCAAGCAAACTTGGTATTACTGGCTGGGTAAGAAATATGGCAGATGGAACTGTAGAAATGGAAGCACAAGGCAATCCAGATAAATTAGATCAGTTATTTGCTACTATAAAAAAAGGTAACTTTATTATTAAAGTTGATAATATTGATTGCACAGAAATTGACTGTGTTGAAGAAGCATCATTTATCATTAAATACTAATGATAAATGATATGAAAATTAAAGATGCGTTATATAAGGAATTATGAGAGAGCAATGTCGATAAACTTTAGGATGGAGATTATCGACATTTTTTTATTTTCCAAGAATAAGATTTATACATAAAAATTTTAGTGAATTTGGTAATATATTGATAGATAAAAATGAGCTTTGAAAACTAAAATGATGCATAAAATTTATAATAAATTATGAGAAATCGTTGTCAGTATTGACGTATTAATAGGATTTTCGTTATAATTGATATGTAAAATATAGATGTTAGAACTTGCTTAAGGATAGTGATTTTTATGAAAATAAATAAAGTATTAGTTATACATGGACCAAATTTAAATTTACTTGGCACTCGTGAACCAGAAATTTATGGTAGTATGACTATGCAAGATATTAATGAAGATTTAGCAAAACAGGCTAAGGAACATAATATCGAAATAGATTTTTTTCAAAGTAATCATGAAGGAGCTATTATTGATACTTTACATAATGCTCGTGGTCAATATGGCTATATTATTTTAAATGCTGGTGCATTTACACATTATAGTATTGCTATACGTGATGCTTTAGCTGCTATTGATATACCTGTAATAGAAGTACATCTATCTAATATCCACAAAAGAGAAGAATTTAGACATCATTCTGTAATTGCACCTGTAGTTGAAGGACAGATTTGTGGTTTTGGCTTAGAAAGTTATAAATCTGCGTTATTTATTGCTATTAGTAGACTACAAAAAGAGGATTAAATTATGTGTCAAAATAATCGTATAGAAAATCTTAGAAAAGTATTGCAGGCAAATTATTGTGATGCAATGCTTATAAGTAAAGAAGAAAATTTACATTATTTTAGTGGTTTTACAGGTGATGATACATTTTTAGTAATCACTTTAAATGATTGTTTTTTGATTACTGATTTACGTTATACACAACAAGCTAGTGAACAGACTTCATTTACTATTATTGAACAAAAAACTGGCTTACTTAGCAAAACTGTAGAACTTATAAAGAAATTAAATATTAATAGTTTAGCATTTGAAGGTAATGCTTTGATTTTTAATCAATATAATTATTTAGCTAAAAAATTAGATGATATTGAAGTTGATTTCTCTACATCTTTAGATTTAACTAAACTTCGCATTATAAAGGATGAAAATGAGATAGAATTAATAAAAAAAGCTATTAATATCAGTGATAAAGCATATTCACATATATTAAAATTTGTAAAAGCAGGTATGAGCGAACAAGAAGTAGCGACTGAATTAGAATATTTTATGCGTAAATTAGGTAGTGAACGACCTGCATTTACGACAATTGTAGCCTCTGGTGTCAGAGGGGCATTACCTCATGGAGTTGCTACAGATAAGTTGATAAATAATGGTGAATTTGTTACAATAGACTTTGGTGCTGTTTACAAGGGATACCATTCAGATATTACACGTACTTTTTGTGTAGGAAAAGCAAGTGATAAACAAAAAGAGATTTATGATATTGTTTTGCAAGCACAATTATTGGGGCTAAAAGAAATTGCACCGAATAAAAGTGGCAGGGAAGTTGATTTTCCTGTAAGAGAATATATAAAAAATGCAGGTTATGGTGATTTCTTTGGGCATGGCTTAGGGCATGGTGTTGGTCTTGAAATTCATGAGTTACCTCGTTTATCACCACTTAGTCCAACAGATAAGCTTAAAGAAAATATGATAGTTACTAATGAGCCGGGGATTTATGTGCCTGACTTTGGCGGTGTTCGTATTGAAGACACTGTTTTAGTTACTGCAAATGGATGCCAAGCACTTACACAAAGTGATAAACGGCTTGTTGAAATAATGTGACCGCAATAATTGAGAGTCGGGTATTTCACATTATATAAATAAAATTAGATAATATATTTTGGAGGAATGTTTTAATGATTTCCAGCAGTGATTTCCGTACAGGTCTTACACTTGAAATTGATAACGGTGTATGGCAGATTGTTGATTTCCAACATGTAAAACCAGGTAAAGGTGCAGCTTTCGTTCGTACAAAAATTAAAAACGTACAGACTGGTGCAGTTGTAGAACGTACTTTTAACCCTAATGAAAAATTACCAGCAGCTCATGTAGAAACTAGAGCTATGCAGTATTTATATGAAGCAGATGGTATGTACACTTTCATGGATAATGAAACTTATGATCAGATTGAACTTACAAAAGATCAATTAGGTAGTGCATTAAACTTCTTAAAAGAAAACATGGATATTAGCTTACAGTCTTTCAAAGGCAATATCATTGGTATTACTTTACCAAACTCTGTAAATCTTGAAGTTGTTGAATGTGAACCTAGCGTTAAAGGTGATACTGCAACTGGTGCTACTAAAATGGCAAAAGTTGAAACTGGTTATGAAGTTCGTGTACCACTTTTCGTTAATGAAGGCGATGTATTAAGAATTGATACTCGTACTGGTAACTATATCGAACGTGCTTAATTAAATTAAAAAATAGGAATTGCATCTTTCTAATTTTAGAAAGGTGCAATTTTTATATTTTATTTTGATTTATAATTTTAAAATACTAGTTATTTTTTAATAACTTCTTAATGAAGCTGTTAGTTGTATATTTATGAATTTTTTGTTATAATTGATTTAATAATAAAAACTAAAACAATATAGACTGCTTTAGTTTCAAAGGAGGATTTAACATGGACGAAAAAAAAGGAATCAATAATGCATTAGGTACTATCCGCATTGCAGACGAAGTAGTAAGTATTATAGCAGGTCTTGCTGCTACAGAAGTTGAAGGCGTAGCAGGCATGAGTGGTGGTATCGCTGGTGGTATCGCAGAAATTTTAGGTCGTAAAAATTTCTCTAAAGGTGTAAAAGTTGAAGTTGGCGAAAAAGAAGCAGCTATTGATCTTTATATCATCGTAAAATACGGCGTACGTATTCCAGATATCGCATTAAATGTACAAGAAGCTGTAAAAGCAGCTATTGAAAATATGACAGGTCTTAGCACTGTTGAAGTTAATGTACATGTTCAAGGCGTTGGTTTCCCAGAAGATGTAAAAACTGAAGAAGTACGCGTTCGCTAAGTATAAGAAAGAGGAGTAGTATGAGCGTTATAAATCGTATCATCCTGTTCTTTTACGCTTTGGCATTTGGTGCAGTTTCTATTTTGACTATGGTATTATTCGCTAGATTTATTCCTGATGCTCAAATTTGGAATGAGTTTTTGTATTTATGTAGTCGCATGGAAACTGTAGTGGTTGCAGTAGTCATTTTTATTTGTAGTCTATATTTATTAATACAGAGTTTATCTACACATAGTAATGATGTATCAACAAATGAGGCTGTAATTGTGCAAGGGAAGATGGGAGAGGTTAATATCTCCTTAACAGCACTAAAAGATATGGCTGATAAGATTGCCCGTTCTATTACAGGAGTCCGTGATGTTAAAGTAAGATTGAAAATGACTAAGGCACCAACCAAAGATAAAACTTTAATACCTAATTTCAAGCTAAAATTAATTGTTGGTGAAGAAAGCAATATTGTATCAATTAGTGATGAAATAAAACAACAACTCGATATTTATTTAAATAAATATATCGGTATTGAAAAGGCTAAAATTGATATCAATGTAGAGAGCATATCTAATAATTCTACTAACAGTAAAAAGCGTGTTGTATGAAGTTTTAGCTGAGGTGCACAATGAAAGAATATATTTTAAATTTTATCAAATATCAATTACATGAACATTGTGGTAGAACTATTGGTGTTATTTTAGGATTTATAATTTCTTTAGCTATACTCATATTTGGTTTATTCACTACTTTATTTGTAATAATTTGTATGGGAATAGGTCTTTATGTAGGTAATTTGATAGATAAAGATGATGAGTTTTCAGATAATATCTTATATAAAATCCAAAAAATCTTACCACCTTATTCACGTCGTTGGTAAAAGGAGCTAGTTTTTTATATGAGTCGCAGACAAGCGAGAGAAATCGCATTACAGTCATTATTTCAATTAGATTTTAATGAATGTGAAGTAGATAGTGCTATTGAAAATGTATTATCACATAAAAAACTTCATGAAGCTGATTGTGATTTTGTAAGAATATTAGTTAGTGGTACTAGAGAAAATTTAGAGTCTATTGATAAAATGATAGCGGAAAAGTCTAAAGACTGGAAAATCGAACGTATGTCAGGTATTGACAGAAATATCGTTCGTCTAGCTATATTTGAAATGAAATTCAGTTCAGATAAACTGGTGCCTAATATAGCAATCAATGAAGCTGTCGAATTAGCCAAAAAATTCGGTACAGATGATTCTGCCCGTTTTGTTAATGGTATTTTGGGCTCAATGATTAAATAACAATGTTTATTTGCCAGGCTAGTTACAGCCTGGCATTTTTATTTATATGAGGATATAATGGCAGGAAAAATTTACACAGTAAGTCAATTAAATAAATATTTACGACAACAATTTGATGATGATATTATTTTGCAAAATATCATGTTAAAGGGAGAAATATCTAATTTTAAAGTCCATTCTTCTGGACATTGTTATTTTACTTTAAAAGATAATTTAGCTAGTATAAAATGTGTAGCATTTCGTTTTAATGCTATGAAGTTTCGTTTTGCTCCGCAAAATGGAATGAAGGTAATTGCAAGTGGATATATTTCAATTTATGAAAAAGATGGCTTATATCAATTATATGTGCAAAGTTTAGCGCCTGAAGGTATAGGTGAACTTGCATTAGCTTTTGAACAATTAAAAAATAAATTGAATGATGAAGGTTTATTTGATAGTAAATATAAAAAACAATTACCTTTTTATCCTAAACGTATAGGTGTTGTAACATCAAGAACGGGAGCAGTTATTAAAGATATTTGCCATGTAGCTAAAAGAAGAAATCCTTTGGTGAAGATCCTTTTATATTCTGTTTTGGTACAAGGCGAAAATGCAAGTAAAGAAATTGTTCAAGGAATAGAATTTTTTAATAAAAAATGTCCAGTTGATGTGATTATCATTGGACGAGGTGGTGGCTCTCTTGAGGATTTATGGGCATTTAATGAAGAAAATGTAATTCGTGCGATATTTGCTTCAAAAATTCCTATAATTTCAGCAGTAGGTCATGAAACAGATTATACTTTATCTGATTTAGTAAGTGATGTAAGAGCAGCAACACCTTCTCAAGCAGCGGAATTAGCTGTTGTAGAAAAAGATGCATTAGTAAATTATATTGAAAGTTTAAAAAGAGATTGTAGATATAAAGCATATAATCTTTTTTCAATCAAAGAAAATAAATTTAATTTATTATGGAAACATAGTATTTTTAGCGATAAAGAACGTTTATTGCAAAGTAGACAACAAGAATTAGATTTTTTAAATGAGCGTTTAAATAAAGTAGTAACTGATAAATACGTGAATAAATTTCATCAAATGGAAGTTATTGCCGAAAAATTAAAAGTATTAAATCCTCTAAATGTATTGCAAAGAGGTTTTAGTATCGTAAAACAAGATGATAAATATATAAAAAATATAAAAGATATAGATATGAATAAATCACTAAATATTGAACTTAGTGATGGTACTATTGAAACTAAAATTGTACAAATAAAAGAAAAATGAGGTTTTTCTCATGGCTAGAAAAAAATTAACTTTTGAAAATGCTATGGAAACTTTAGAAGAAATTGTAAATCAATTAGAAGCTGGAGACATTCCATTAAATGAATTAATAGATAAATATAATGAAGGTATGAAATTATCAGCTTTCTGTTTAGATGAATTAAATAGAGCGAAAGATGCTATATATGCAGAAGTTGATGTAAAAGATAATAAAATAATTGAAAAGAAATTAGATATAGAAGGTGATTATTAAATGATGAAATCCTACATGCAAAGAAAAATGGATTTAATAAATCAGCAATTAAATGAAATTTATACAGAAAATATGGCACTCAATAAAGATTTAGCTAAAGCTATGAATTACAGTTTAATGGCTGGTGGAAAAAGACTTCGTCCTATTTTAATAATGGCTGCTGCTGATGCTTTAGGCGTTGATGGTGAAAAATTCTTGAGATTATCGACATCAATAGAGTTTATTCATACGTATTCTTTAATACATGATGATTTGCCAGCAATGGATAATGATGATTATCGCAGAGGAAAACTCACTAATCATAAAGTTTTTGGTGAAGCTTTAGCTATTTTAGCAGGTGATGCGCTTCTCACTATGGCATTTGAAATAATTGCCACTGATAAAAATGTAGATGCAGAAACTAAAGTAAAAATTATTACTGAAATGAGCAAGGCTGCTGGTGCAGAAGGTATGGTCGGCGGTCAAGTAATAGATATGCAATCAGAAAATAAAAAAATAGATATACAGACTTTAAAACAAATGCATGCTGCCAAAACAGGTGCATTATTTTGTGCTGCTATTCGTTCTGGTGCTATTTTGGCTGGTGCTGATGAAAAACAATTAGCTAATTTGACAGAATATGCTCGTCAATTTGGATTGGCTTTTCAAATTACTGATGATATTTTAGATGTTGTTGGTGATGAAAAAACTATAGGGAAACCTGTAGGTAGTGATGAAAAAAATCATAAATCCACATATGTTACTTTGGGTTCATTAGAAAGTGCAAAAGCTTTAGCGCAAGAAGCTGTGGATAAAGCAAAAGCGTCTTTAGTAGATTTTGGCGAGAATGCTGAATTTTTAAGAGCTTTAGTAGATTATTTAATTACTAGAAATAAATAAACTAAAGAAAGAGTGTTATATATGAATATTTTAGAGCAAATACATTCTCCGGCAGAGCTAAAATATTTATCTGAAACTCAGTTAGAAATTGTAGCCACGCAAATTAGAGAATTGATTATAAAAACAGTAGCTCAAAATGGCGGTCATTTAGCTCCTTGTTTAGGAACAGTAGAACTTACTTTAGCTTTGCATAAAGTCTTTTCTTGTCCACGAGATAAATTTGTTTGGGACGTTGGTCATCAGGCATATGCACATAAAATTTTAACTGGCAGATTAGAAAAATTTTCCACATTGCGACAAAAAGATGGCATAACAGGTTTTCCAAATCGTTTTGAAAGTGAATATGATGCATTTGGTGTAGGTCATGCTAGTACATCAATTTCAGCGGCATTAGGTATGGCAGTTGCTCGTGATTTAGACAATGAAGATTATAATGTAATTGCTATTATTGGTGATGGCGCTCTGACTGGTGGCGAAGCATTTGAAGGCTTGAATAATGCAGGAATGTCTAAGCGTAAACTAATAGTCATTTTAAATGATAATGAAATGTCTATTTCACAAAATGTAGGTGCGTTATCAGAGTATTTATCACTTATTCGCATTGATGAAAAGTATAAACGTGCCAAAAAAGATATTCAGCGTATTTTGGGTAATATACCGAAAATAGGTGGTTCTGTTTTAAAAACAGCTAATTATGTAAAAGATGGTGTAAAAAATGCCATTGTTCCTGGTGGTATTTTTGAAGCTTTAGGTTTTAATTATATTGGAGCATTAAATGGTCATAGTTTAACTGATTTGATAAATGTTTTTGAAAAAGTTAAAGCAAATATTGATGGCCCAGTACTCATTCATGTGCAGACTAAAAAAGGTCATGGCTATTTACCAGCAGAAAATAATCCATCTAAATTCCATGGTATTGGTAAATTTGATGTATTGACAGGACTACCTATAGCTTCTAATAGCATTGTACCTACGTATACTGCTGTTTTTAGTAGAGCATTGATAGATTTAGCCGCCAAAAATAAAAATATAACAGCGATTACAGCAGCTATGCCATCAGGCACAGGCTTACAAAAATTTGCTGATGTTTACCCTAAGAGATTTTTTGATGTAGGTATCGCAGAAGAACATGCTGTAACATTTGCTGGCGGTCAAGCTTGTATCGGTAAACGTCCATTTGTAGCATTATATTCAACTTTTGCTCAACGTGCTTATGACCAGGTTATACATGATATATGTTTACAAAAATTACCAGTAGTATTTTGTTTAGATAGGGCAGGGCTTGTTGGTGAAGATGGCCCAACTCATCATGGTGTATTTGATATAGCATATATGCGTCAAATACCAAATATGGTAGTTATGGCACCAAAAGATGAAAATGAACTTCGTCAAATGGTATTTAGTGCAGTGGAATATAATTGTCCATGTAGCATACGTTATCCACGAGGTAACGCTTGTGGTGTTCCAATTGAAGAAGATGTAGAGATTTTACCTTTAGGCAAAGGCGAAATTTTACAAGATAAGGAAAATGCTACAGTAGCAATAATCGCTGTTGGTTCAATGGTAAAAGAAGCTATGGTAGCTAGTGAAAAATTATCATTAGAAAATATAAATTGTAGCGTTATTAATGCTCGCTTTATAAAACCATTAGATGAAGAATTAATTTTAAATATAGCTAAAAAAGTAAAATACGTAGTAACGATTGAAGAAGGTATTTTAGCTGGCGGTTTTGGCAGTGCTATTTTAGAATTATTAAATCAAAATAAAATATATAAACCAGTAATTCGCATGGGTATACCAGATGAATTTATAGAACAAGGTACACGCAATGAATTATTGAAAGAATGTAAATTAACAAGTGAAGATATAATACAAACAATAAAAGATTTTGAAGAATAGAAATAGGTGTGAAGTTAATGGCAAAAAAACGTTTAGATGTGATGTTAACAGAACAAAATTTAGTATCTAGTCGAGAACGTGCAAAAACAACTATAATGGCAGGCTTAGTATTAGTTAATGGTCAAAAAATAGATAAACCAGGAACTATGGTAAAAGAAGATGCTGTTATCCGTGTTTTAGGTGATAGCATAGGATATGTAAGCCGTGGAGGTTTAAAATTAGCAAAAGCCATCAAAGAATTTAAATTAGATTTAACAGATTTAGTTGTAGCAGATATTGGCGCTTCAACTGGTGGTTTTACAGATTGTTCTTTACAAAATGGAGCAAAAAAAGTTTTTGCTATAGATGTAGGCTATGGACAATTAGCATGGTCATTGCGTACAGATGAACGTGTAGTGAATATGGAAAGAACAAACATTCGCTATGTTACACCAGAAGATATAGGTGAACCTATAAACTTTGCTTCTATCGACGTAGCTTTTATCTCTTTAGATAAAGTTTTACCTGTAGCTAAAACTTTACTTAGCGATGATGGTAAAATAGTTGCTTTGATAAAACCTCAATTTGAAGCAGGAAAAGATAAAGTAGGTAAAAAAGGCGTAGTTCGTGAAGCTAGTGTACATGAAGAAGTAATCAAAAAAATCGTAGATTTAAGTACACAATTAGAATTTGTACCTAGAGAATTGACATATTCTCCAGTAAAAGGGCCAGAAGGAAATATTGAATATTTAATTTTATTAGATTTAGATAAACAACATCAAAGTAATATTGATGACAATTTGATAAAAGATATTGTACAAAAAGCACATGCACAATTAGATAAATAGGGGGACAATATTTAATGAGAATAGCTATTTATCCTAATGTAACTAAATCAGGAGCTGGGGAGATTTTAGAAAGAGTAATAAAATTTGCTAATCAATATAATATTGAATTATTATTACCGCCAAAAGAAGGTAAATTTTTCTATCATGAAGAATTAATCAATCAAAACATTGAAAAAGAATATATTGATATGGCGATTAGCATCGGTGGAGATGGTACTTTATTAGGTCTTTGTAGAAGACTGGCTAAAAATGGTATACCTGTATGTGGTATTAATATTGGACATTTAGGATTTTTAGCAGATATTGAACCAGGAGAAATTGAAGCCAAACTGACAAAAATCATCAATAGACAATATAAAATAGAAGAGAGATTAATGTTGTCTGCATATATAAAAAGACAAGGGAAAATAAACTATATTGGCAGTGCTGTAAATGATGTAGTTGTAAGTAAATGCGGTGTATCACGTATGCTACATTTTGGTGTAGCTATCAATGATTATATGGTAACAAATTATAAAGCTGATGGATTGATAATATCGACTCCTACAGGTTCAACAGCATATTCTCTATCTGCTGGCGGACCAATTGTAAATCCTAAAGTAAAAGGAATTATATTGACACCAATATGCCCACATTCTTGCTTCATTCGTCCTATGGTTATTGATGAAAGTGAAAAAGTCGCTTTGAATATCATCAATATCATTAGCATGACAAAAAGAAGCGTAAATTTAACATTAGATGGACAAGAAGGCGTTGATATTGAGCCAGATGATGAAATTATAATTGAAAAAGCGAATTTTCCAGCACAGATAGTTAGATTTGAAGATAAAAATTTCTATCAAACATTTATGAATAAACTATGTTTATAATAGATAGATTTTTATTTTAAATTATAATAAAAGAGGAATTTTCCATGCAAAAGCTCAGTAACTCAATTCAGTTAGCACATTGCTTATTAAAAGATAGATTAAATGAAGCAAAAATAATAGTTGATGCTACAGCTGGAAATGGCAATGATACACTGTTTCTAGCTCAAAATGCCTTAAATAATGCTCAGATATATGCATTCGATATCCAAAAAGAAGCTATAGAAAATACAAAAGCTTTATTGATAAAAAATAAAGATAATATAAATTTACCACTAGAAAATATATCATTTATTCATGATTCACATGAAAATATTGATAACTATATACAGACAAAAGTAGATATAGCTATCTTTAATCTGGGATATTTACCAGGTGGAGATCATAAATTCACGACAAAAGACGATACAACATTAAAGACCATAGATAAAATATTAAACAATTTAAATATAAATGGTTATGTTGCAATTGTTATGTATCCAGGTCATGAAGAAGGCTTAAAAGAGTATCAGTCTATAAAACTATTTGTAAAGGATTTACCTAAAAAATCTTTTACAGTAGGTTGGTATAAAATGATAAATCATAATTTTAATGCTCCAGCATTATGTTGGATTGAGAAAGTTGGTGAATATGCATGAAAGCTACACGCCATGCAAGAATTAAGGAAATTATTGAACACTCCGTTATTGAAACACAAGAAGAATTAGCAAATGCTTTAAGAGAACAACATATAGTAGTAACACAAGCTACTGTTTCTCGTGATATTAAAGAGTTAATGCTAATAAAAGTTCCTACAGGTGATGGAAGATATCGTTATGCTTATCCTACAGATAAGGAATTGATGTATTCTAAAAATCGTTTATTAAATTTATTTAGAGATTCTGTAGTTGGTTTGAACTTCAGTGAAAATATCATTGTAGTAAAAACTCTTCCTGGTGCAGCTAATGCAGTAGCTTCTACTTTAGATTATGCTAAATGGCCTGAAATCATAGGTACAGTAGCAGGTGATGATAATATTTTTATAGTAGTAAAACCTATATCTGCTGTAGAAGATATAATGAAAAGATTACAGGATATGCTTAATTAATTCGGGGGATATTCATGTTAAAAACACTATCAATTTGGAATTTTGCTTTGATTGAGCATGTACAAATAGATTTTGATAAAGGTCTTAATATACTTACTGGTGAAACAGGTGCTGGTAAATCTATTTTATTAGGTGCCTTAGGTATGGTTATTGGACGAAGAACAAATATTGATGCTATTCGCAGTGGTTGTGAATTTATGCGAGTAGAAGCTGTTTTTACTTTGGATAACAATTTAGTCAAAGATTTTTTAACTAAATATAATATCTTAGTTGAAGATGATGATTTAATCATAACTAGACAGATAAATATAAATGGTAAAAATAGCGTACAGATTAATAATTGTCATACAACAATGGCTATTTTACGCCAACTAGGTGAGTTATTAGTAGATATACATGGTCAACATGCTAATCAGGCATTACTAAAACCTATAAAGCAATTATCACTTATTGATATGTATGATGGCGACGCTATTCAAAAGCAAAAAGAAGCGTATTTAGAAAAATATTATCAGTGGTTACAAATAAAACAAAAATTAGCTGATAGTAAAATAAATACACAAGAAATGGCTCAGCGATTAGATATGCTGAAATGGCAAATCAACGAGATTGAAAATGCTAAATTGATTTTAGATGAAGATGAGAAATTAGAGTCTGAAATAAAAGTCTTAGCTAATGCAGAGAAGATATCATTATTGACACAAGATGCATATAAATTGCTTTATGAAGGTGAAAATGGTAAATTTGCTATTTTAAGTTCATTGAGCCAAGTACGCAAAGATTTAGAAAACTTAGCTCAATATGACGAAAATATGGCTAAAGTTCATCAAATATTAGATGAAGCTTATTTCCAAATACAAGATAGTGCAGATGAAATCCGCAGTTATGGTGAAAGTATAGATTATAATCCTCAAAAGTTAGATATGATGCAATCTCGATTGAATGATATCGACAAGCTGAAAAGAAAATATGGCAATACTATTGAGGAAATATTGAATTATTTAGCTAAAGCAAAAGAGGAATTGACCTATATTGAAAATTATGATGATAATCTTGCCAAACTAGAACAGGAATTATCTTTATTAGCAAAAGATGTATCCCAAGAAGCCTTAATTTTGCATGAATTACGTCAAAAAAGTGCCAAAGCTTTAGAAATGGCAATCATGAAAGAATTAGCTTCTTTATCTATGGCTGATGCGAAACTCGTCATAAATTTAACCTTGAATGATGATTTCACTGAAAATGGAGCAGATGATGTGGAAATTTTATTTTCTGCTAATTTAGGCGAAGATTTAAAATCCTTAGCTAAAATTGTTTCAGGTGGGGAATTGTCTCGTATTGCTTTAGCTTTAAAAACTATTACCGCAAAAAAAGATGATATTGATTTGATGGTATTTGATGAGGTGGATACAGGTGTTGGCGGGAAAACAGCTCAAATGATGGCTGAAAAAATTGCTCGCATTGCCCTATATAGACAAGTTATATGTATCACTCATTTACCACAGATTGCAGCGATGGCAGATGCTCATTTTTATATCAGTAAAGAGACTAAAAATAATAAAACCTTTACTACTATTGATGAAATTAATTATGATGCTAAACTCGCTGAAATTGCTAGAATGTCATCAGGCATAGATTTAACACAAGCTTCGCTTGAAAATGCTGAAGAAATGTTGACTAATGCTAGAAAGCGAAAAGAATTATTACATTTTGATGAATAAATTCAGAGAAGGTGATTTTAAATGATTAAATTTAAATATTATGGACATGCTTGTTTCTTGCTTGAAACAGATAATGAAAAATTATTATTTGACCCATTTTTGACAGGAAACCCAGTAGCAAGTATTTCTGCTGATGAAGTAGAATGTGATTATATTTTATTGACTCATGCTCATGGAGACCATTATGGAGATGCTACACAGATTGCACAAAAAACAGGTGCGAAAGTTATTTCCACTCCAGAAGTTTTGACAAAATTACCAAGTGATTATGCAAATGTTCATGGTATGAATTTAGGTGGTTCGTTTACTTTCCCATTTGGTATAGTAACTATGGTGCCTGCATTACATAGTGCAGGCGTAGAAGGTGGAATACCTTGCGGTTTTGTAATTAAATTCAATGATGATACTGTAGTTTATTTCGCTGGTGATACAGCTTTATTTAGCGATATGGCTCTTATCGGTGAAAAACAACAAATTGATTATGCTATTTTACCAATTGGCAGTAATTATACTATGGACGCTAAAGATGCAGCTAAAGCTGTTCAATTATTGAATGCAAAACATGCTATTCCTGTTCACTATAATACATGGCCTGTTATTGCTGAAAATCCTGAAACTTTTAAATCCTATGCAGAAAGTATTTCACATGCTAGTGTAGATATCGTGCCTGTTGGTTCATCTTTGGATTTAGTAAAATAAGATGGAAAAATTTAAATTAATCGTTATTTTAGGGCCAACTGCTGTAGGCAAAACAAATCTTAGCATAGCTTTAGCTCAAAAGTTATCCACAGAAATAATCTCTGGCGATAGTATGTTAGTATATAAGGGTTTTGATATAGGTACGGCTAAACCTACATTAGAAGAAATGAAGGGAATAAAACATCATATCATTGATATTTTAGAGCCTTGGGAAAATTTTAATGTAAGTGATTTTCATGATAAGGTTAAACCTTTAATTGAACAGATAAATAATGAAGGGAAAATTCCTATTTTAGCTGGCGGTACAGGCTTATATGTAAAATCTTTGCTTGAAGGCTATATTTTTAACGAAACTTCTGGTGATGTTGAATATAGGAAGCATTTAGAAAAACTAGCAAGCGAACATGGCAAAGAATATGTTTATAAAATGTTACAAGAAGTAGACCCACAGACGGCTCAAAGATTGCATATTAATAATTTCAATCGCATTATTCGTGCTTTAGAAGTCTATCATTTAGGGAAAGAGCAGATTTCACAAAAAAATCATTATGAATTGACTGGTGAATTAATTTATGATGCCCATATTGTAGGTTTGAACCGCAGTCGTCAAAATCTATATGATAGAATTAATCAACGCGTTGATATTATGATGGATTGTGGATTTGTAGATGAAGTAAAATCTCTATTACAAAATGGCGCGAAGATTGATTGGCAATCCATGAAAGGAATTGGCTATCGAGAAATCGCTAGTTATTTAAATGGAGATATTGATTTAGATACTGCTGTTTATGAAATGAAAAAAGCTACTCGTCATTTTGCTAAACGACAGTTTACATGGTATAAGAAAATGCCATATATTTCTTGGTATGATGTAGAGCAATTAAGTGAAAATGAATTGTTAGCTACTGTATTGAATGACTGTAAGGCACATTTTAATATCTTATAATAATTGACATATAATTTTATTATTGAGATAATAAAAGCACTATAAATAAACTAATTAAATTAGTTAAGAAAAGAATTATATTTTAATTGGAGGATCCTTAAGATGCCAAACAAAACAATAAATTTACAAGATGTTTTTTTAAATCAAGTGAGAAAAGAAAATGTAGGAGTTATTATCCATTTAACAAATGGCTTCCAATTACGTGGAAATGTAAAAGGTTTTGATAATTTCACGGTTATTTTGGATTCTGCTGGAAAACAGATGATGGTTTATAAACATGCTATTTCTACTATTAGCCCTTTACAGCCATTGAAAAATTCTTTTCAAGATAATAAAAGAACAGAAACTGTTAGCGAATAATAATGATTTTATTAAATAAAAAAGCTCTTATTAACTTTGATTATAAGGTTAATAAGAGCTTTTTCTATTTATTGGTTAATTCAAAATAAGATTTGATGTATTTATTTGGTGTTGTATTTTTGTATTTACGGAATGTTTTTATAAAGTAAGATAAATCATTAAATCCACAACTATAAGCTATATCAGTGATGGATTGGTCTTTATCACTGATTAATTTACTGCAAGCACATTCAATTCGATAATAATTTAAATAAGCAATAGGTGTTTTATTGGTCATACTTTGGAAAAATCGGCAAAAATACTTCGGTGATAATCCAGAAGTATTAGCTAAATCTTCTAAAGTTAATGGTTGACTATATGAAGTTTCAATAAGATGAAATGCCTTTTTCAATTTATGAATGTTTTTCTGATTACTACTTATAAAATTTGTAAAAGATTTCGTATAGAGATTATGTTTTAAAACTAAACCAAAGAAATTAAATAAACAGCCAAGTACGATAAATTCATATCCACTGGATTTTGTCTTCAATGCATCAAATATAGTCCATATGGTGCGGTGAATATCGGTATATTCATTATTAAAATAACTATTGATAATTAAATGATGTTCAAAAAATTTTTGAAGAATATTTTTATCGCCTACGTTTGTTTCAAATAATTTCTTATCAAATACCATACATTCATATATAGTATTTTCTAAAAAAGCTTTTCCTCCATGAACACAACCATCTGTGATAAAAATTATATCTCCGGCACTAGCTGTATATTCATTTTCATCTATAGAAATTACAATTTTTCCTTCTAATACACGAATAATCTCATATTGAATATGCCAATGATATGGCATGTTATAGCGTGGATGATGATTAGTTACATAATGATATTCTACAGGAAATGAAAAATTACCACGTTCTCTTTGTTCATTATAACTATCATGTTTCATAACTATTCTCCTAATAAATAAGATTTTATATTACTATTATACTTATATTTCTAAAAATGTAAAGTTTCATACAATTTTTAAAAAGTGAATATTATTATATTTTTAGTGATAATATAACAAGTATTATTAATATTTAGTTGTTATAATTTAATCATGAAATAAACAACAAACCAAAACATAAAATAAATATATTAAAAATATTTCTTAGGAGGAATTTTATAATGGCAACAAACAGATTAATTGGAGATTATCCTGTAATTGGTATTCGCCCTACAATTGACGGACGTAGAGGCATTTTAAAAGTTAGAGAATCTTTAGAAGAACAAACTATGGGCATGGCAAAAGCTGCTGCTAAATTATTTACAGAAAACCTCAAATATTCTAATGGTGAACCAGTAAAAGTAGTTATCGCTGATACAACAATTGGTCGTGTGCCAGAAAGTGCTGCTTGTGCAGAAAAATTTAAAAAAGAAGGTGTAGATATCACTTTAACAGTAACTCCTTGTTGGTGTTATGGTTCTGAAACAATGGATATGGACCCAAAAACAATCAAAGGCGTTTGGGGTTTTAACGGTACTGAACGTCCTGGTGCTGTATATCTTGCTTCTGTGCTTGCAAGCCATGCGCAAAAAGGTCTTCCAGCTTTTGGTATTTATGGTCATGATGTACAAAATGCAGATGCTACAGAAATTCCGGAAGATGTTAAAGAAAAACTTTTAAGATTTGGTCGCGCAGCTGTAGCTGTTGCTACAATGAGAGGCAAATCTTACTTACAAATTGGTTCTATTTGTATGGGTATTGCAGGTTCTATTATTAGTACAGAATTTTTTGAGGAATATCTTGGTATGAGAGTTGAATCTGTAGATGAAGTTGAAATTATCCGTCGTATGACAGAAGGTATTTATGACCATGCAGAATTTGAAAAAGCTTTAAAATGGACTAAAGAAAACTGCAAACAAGGCTTTGATAAAAACCCAGATTTTTGCCGTAAAACAGATGCTGAAAAAGAAGAAGCTTGGGAATTTGTTGTAAAAATGATGTGTATCATTAAAGACCTTTACAATGGTAATAAAAACTTACCAGAAGGTTGCGAAGAAGAACAATTAGGTCACAATGCAATCGCTGGTGGTTTCCAAGGTCAAAGACAGTGGACAGATTTTTATCCAAACTGCGACTTCCCAGAAGCAATGATGAATTCTTCCTTTGACTGGAATGGTGCAAGAGAACCATATGTACTTGCTACAGAAAATGATACATTAAACGGCGTAGGTATGCTCTTTGGTAAATTATTAACAAATACTGCACAAATCTTCGCTGATGTTAGAACATACTGGAGCCCTGAAGCAGTTAAACAGGCTACTGGTTATGAATTAGAAGGCGTTGCTAAAGAATCCAAAGGATTTATTCACTTAATCAACTCCGGTGCTGCTTGTATCGATGCTTGTGGTGAAGCAAAAGATGAAAATGGTAATGGCGTAATTAAACCATTCTGGGAAATGACTGAAAAAGACCAAAAAGCTTGCCTTGAGGCAACTGAATGGTGCCCTGCTGATAATGGTTACTTCAGAGGTGGCGGATTTAGTTCCCGTTTCTTAACAAATAGCGAAATGCCTGTAACTATGGTTCGTTTAAATCTTGTAAAAGGCTTAGGCCCTGTATTACAGATTGCAGAAGGTTGGACTGTAAAATTACCAGATGAAGTATCTGATAAACTCTGGAAACGTACTGACTATACTTGGCCTTGCACTTGGTTTGCTCCACGTTTAACGGGTGAAGGTGCATTCAAATCTGCTTATGATGTAATGAATAACTGGGGTGCAAATCACGGTGCTATCAGCTATGGTCATATCGGTGCAGACCTCATTACATTATGCTCTATGCTCAGAATTCCTGTATGCATGCATAACGTTCCTGAAGATAAAATCTTCCGTCCTGCTGCTTGGAATGCTTTTGGTATGGATAAAGAAGGTCAAGACTATAGAGCTTGCAAAAACTATGGTCCTTTATATAAATAATTAGAATATAATATAGATTAATTGGAGGAGCTTATTATTATGGCTTACGAAGAAATAAAAGAACAGATATGCGATATTTGTCATAAAATGTGGCAATTAGGTTGGGTTGCTGCTAATGATGGTAATATAACAGTAAAATTAGATGATGGTACTTTCCTTGCTACACCAACAGGAATTAGCAAAAGTTTCATCACTCCTGAAAAATTAGTACGTATTAATGCAGAAGGCGAAATTTTAGAAGCAAATGAAGGATATAGACCATCTTCTGAAATCAAAATGCATTTACGTTGCTATGCTGACCGTGAAGATGTAGGTGCAGTGCTTCATGCACATCCCCCAACAGCTACTGGCTTTGCTGTAGCTCATGTACCTTTAGATAGATATGATATGATTGAAACAGTAGTAGCATTAGGTTCTATTCCTATCACCCCTTATGGAACACCTTCTACTTACGAGGTACCTGAAGCTATTGCACCTTACATTCAAGAACATGATGCTGTATTATTAGAAAATCACGGTGCATTAACTGTTGGTTCTAATTTGGTGGAAGCTTATTACAAAATGGAAACATTAGAATTATTTGCTAAAATCAACTTAAATGCTTATCTTTTAGGTGGACCAAAAGAAATTTCTCGTAAAAATATTGATAAACTCATCAACTTACGCAGCTACTATGGCGTAAAAGGCAGACACCCAGGTTATAAACATTATAAAGAAGACTAATTATTTACGAACAGCCCAATATATTATTGGGCTGTTTTTTTATATATATTAACTTTAAATATTATGTATTATTTTGTTAATTTATTTTGTTTTATGATTTTATATAAAATTTTCAAATAATTTATTAAAAGTGAATATTATTCTATTTTTGGTGATAATATAACAAGATTTAATACCTAGGTGTTGATATAATAAGGTTAAAAGTTAACAGTGAGGAGTGAAAACATGAAAAAAGATGTTAAGGTTTTAGCCTTAGATTTTGGAGCTTCTAGTGGTAGAGCTATCATTGGTAGTTTTGATGGTGAAAAAATTTCTTTAAAAGAAATACATCGCTTCACAAATGATCCTGTGATTTTACTAGATACTATGTACTGGGACGTATTAAGATTATTTCATGATATAAAAATTGGTTTGATTAAAGCAAAACAAGAAGGTGAAATAAAAAGCCTAGGTATAGATACATGGGGTGTGGATTTTGGTCTTTTAAATAAAGATGGTAAACTCTTAGAAAATCCTGTTCATTATAGAGATGCTAGAACAAAAGGTATGATGGAAAAAGTTTTTGATAAATTGGATAAAGATACTGTTTATAGCATTACAGGTAACCAATTTATGGAATTAAATACTCTTTTCCAATTGATGGCATTGAAAGAAAATCAACCTGAATTATTGCAAAAAGCTGAAACTTTATTATTAATGCCGGATTTATTAAATTATTTCTTATCTAATGAAAAATGTACGGAATATACAATAGCATCCACAACTCAATTATTAGATGCTAAAAACAAAACTTGGTCTTCAGAAATTATTGAAAATTTGGATTTACCGAAAAATATATTCACTAAAATTGTTCAACCAGGAACAAAAATTGGTAAGTTGAGCAAACAAATCAGTGAAGAATTAGGAATAAATGAAATAGATGTAATTGCTGTAGCAGGACATGATACTCAATCAGCTATGGTAGCAGTACCAACTCAAGAAGATGACTTCATATTCTTATCTTGTGGTACATGGTCCTTATTAGGAACAGAATTAAAAACACCTATAATCAACGAAACTTCCGCAAGTTTGAATATTACTAATGAAGGTGGAGCAGATAATAAAACTTCCTTCTTAAAAAATATCATCGGCTTATGGCTCATTCAAGAAAGTCGTCGTCAATGGATTAGAGAAGGTAAGGAATATGGCTTCGGTGAACTCGAACAGATGGCTAGTAAAGTGGGCATGATAAATTCCTTTATTGATACAGATAGTGAAGAATTTATTCCAGCAGGTAATATTCCAAAACAAATTCAAGAATATTGCAAACGCACAGGTCAATATGTTCCTCAAAATGAAGCAGAAATCGTTCGTTGTATAGATCAGAGCTTAGCTGTTAAATATAGATTTGCTTTAGAACAGATTGAAATAGCTACTGGCAAAAAATATGATACATTAAACATCATTGGTGGCGGTATTCAAAGTAAATTATTATGTCAATTAACAGCTGATGTTTGTGGTAGAAAAGTAGTGGCAGGCCCTGTAGAAGCTACAGTAATGGGAAATATTGCGCTACAGTTAATGGCTTTAGGTGAAATAAAAGATATTAAAGAAGCACGCAAGATAATTGCTAATTCTGAAAATGTTACTGTTTATGAACCTCAAAAAGATGAAAATTGGAACGAAATATATAAAAATGTTAAGGAGAGTCTATTATGTTAAAAAATATTCCTAAAATATTATCACCTGAATTATTAAAAGTACTTTGTGAAATGGGTCATAGCGATAGAATTGTTATCGCTGATGGAAATTTCCCAGCAGAGTCCATGGGTAAAAATGCAATAGTAATCAGATGTGATGGACATGGTGTTCCTGAATTATTAGATGCAATTTTAAAAGTTTTCCCATTAGATATTTATGTTGATAAACCTGTTAATCTCATGGAAGTAATGCCTAGTGATACAGTAGAAACTCCTATTTGGGATACTTATAAAGAAATCGTAGCTAAACATGATGAACGTGGAGCAAATGCTATCGGCAATATTGAAAGATTTGCTTTCTACGAAGAAGCTAAAACAGCTTATGCTATTATCGCTACAAGTGAAAAAGCTCTTTATGCTAATATCATGTTGCAAAAAGGTGTTGTAGTAGATTAATTATGTGATTTTTGTTCGTGTATAAATATTTAAGAGAGGTTTTATCATGGAAAATAATGCAAATACATTAAGTGAAAAAAATGTTGCAAATAATAGCAGCAGTATACCAGTAGTTCCTGCCCAATATAGAATTTATTTCTTCTTACTAGTATCTTGTTTTGCTCTTTGGGGTATGTTAAATAACATGAATGATACTTTAGTTCCTGCTTTTGCTAAAATCTTTATGATTAAAGCAGTTGATTCTTCTTTAGTACAAGTTGCTTTCTATGGAGCGTATGCTGTACTCGCTATGCCAGCAGCCTTTATTGTTAGAAAATATTCTTATCGTGTTGGTGTTTTAGTAGGTCTTGGTTTTTATATGATAGGTGCATTTGGTTATATCCCAGCAGCTTTATTACAAAGTTATAATTTATTCTTAATATCAATCTTTATCTTAGCTAGTGGTTTATCTGTATTAGAAACAACATGTAATCCATTCGTATTATCTTTAGGTGCTCCAGAAACAAGTGTTCGTAGATTGAACTTTGCCCAAGCATTCAACCCTGTAGGTTCAATGGCTGGCTTATTTTTAGCTAAATATTTAATATTAGCAAATTTAAATCCTGCTGATTTAGATGAAAGATTACTTATGTCATCTGAACAACTTGCAGAAATACGACATACAGAACTTTTCTGGGTGTGTGTTCCTTATGTTGGTTTGATTTTAATTGCATTCATCATTTGGGTTATTTTCTTTAGAAGTAAATTAAATGAAAAAGATGGTCGTGTAGCAATGACTGTTATTGAAGCTTTTAAAAAGTTATTTTCTAATCCTCGATATTATTGTGGTGTTATCACTCAGTTCTTCTATGTAGGTGTACAGATTGCAGTTTGGACATGGACTATCAAATATATAATGATTACTAAAGGTTTGGTAGAACATGAAGCTGTAGATTATTTCATTGTAGCAATGGTTTTATTTATTATTTTTAGATGGATATGTGTATATTTAATGAAGTATTTTGTTCCTGCAAAAATGATGGCTGTATTTGCTTTGGCAGGTATTTTATGTTGTTTAGGTACAATATATATTAAAGGAGATTTTTCTGTATATTGTTTAATTGCAATTTCTGGTTGCATGAGCTTAATGTTCCCAACAATTTATGGTATTGCTCTTCGTGGTCTCGGTGCTGAAGTAAAATTCGGTGCAGCAGGTTTAATCATGGCTATCTTAGGTGGTGCAATAATCACTCCTATCATGGGGTGGTTAGTTGACTCTAGTGCATTAAGCTTCATGGTTAGTGGTTTCTCCGCAGCAGAAGCAGCTATTAGAACAGCATTCTATTTACCTGTAGTATGTTTTGCAGTTGTTTTAGGATATTCTTTAGCTTTCCGCAAAACAAATGATTAATTAATAAATAATTTTGAAAGAGGGTCTTTTTGTGAAAAATAATGTTATAGCAATCAGTCGTCAATATGGTAGTGGCGGTCGTGAACTCGCAAATATTTTAGCTGAAAAATTAGGTTATAAATTATATGATAGACAAATCGTGCATATGGCTGCTGCTCAATTAGGTATTAGTGGCATGAGCGAACAAGAGTTAAAAGAATTTGAAGATAATGTGCCACCACTTTCTCTAAAATTCATGCCATTTTACATTTTTGGTATGAGTGGTGCTAAACCAATGAACCACAAAATGTTTGAACAAGAATCTGAAATTATTCGCCGTTTAGCTAAAGATGGTAATTGTATTATTCTTGGTAGATGTGCAGATGCTGTTTTACAAGGCAATGAAAATGTATGTTCTGTATTTGTTTGTGCAAATGATGAATATCGTGAAGAACGCGGTAGAACAGTATATGATGGAAAATCTGTTATTGAATTAAATCAAGAAGATGCTAAAAGAGCTGAGTATTATGCTTATTATACAGGCAAAGAATGGGGAAATCCTAAAAATTATGATTTAAGTGTTAATACTAGCCATAAATCCCTTGAAGATATTGCAGATGTAATTATTGAATATATCAATAAAAAATAAATCCCTCAATAAAGAAAAAAGATAGACAGAAGATCTTCTGTCTATCTTTTTTTATTTAGATAAAAAATAAAGCTTCTACAAAAGTGGTCAGTAGAAGCAAGTATTTTAGGGATTAATGTAGTTTGTTACTATTATATTTTTATATTTATCTAGTTTAATTATATAAGGATAAATATTATTTTGTCAATATATAATTAAGTTAGATGACTATACTTTTTATTAATCATTAAAGAATACTTTATCAAAAGATTCTACTTTTGTTTTAGGATTATGGAAAAAAATTTCTTGTTCTTTTCTTTTTTTATTAGCAGAATACTGTAAAGTATATTTTAATATATGAATATCACGGTATATTTCTTCTATATGTTTATTATTATCATAAGTAGTTATCCAATGATATTTATTCAGCTTTTTTATAGTATTAGATAACTCAATGTGTTTATCATGATTAAAAGAATTTTTATATAAATTTTTTCCTTGTTTATAATATGGTGGATCTAAAAAAATAAATAGATTGCTATACAGTTCTTTTAATAAAATGTCATTAATCAAACTTATGGCATCTAAATTATATAATTGAATATGATTAGCATGTTTAGATATTTCTTCAAATTTTTTTATAAGCTTTGTTTTATTAAATCTACAGTCTATTTTATATTTTCCATTTTGTTCATATCCACCAATTGGACCACCTGTGATTATTCCAGAACGATTTGTTCTATTTAGAAAAAAAGTTGCTATGGCCAATTCAAATTTATATTGATGACTATCTTTTAAATTATTATAAATATTTTTTTGCGCATACCATGTATTTAGATTTATTGGTAATTCTTGTATAGTTTTTATAAACTTTTTTGTTTCATTAAGGAGTGCATACCAAAAAGAGTAAATAGCAATATCTAAATCATTTAATATTATAGAATTAACTTTATTTGTAAGTAACAATTCCATGGCCACACCAGCTCCACCAGAAAATGGTTCACAATAAATAACATTATTTAATTTATTTATTTCAATTGTGTGTTCTACAAACTTTGACATTTGTGTTTTACCACCAGGATATCGTAATGGTGATTTAGTTATAGGCATAATATATGCACCTCCTTATAAATAAGATAACATATTTATTTTCATTTGGCCATAAATTTTTATAAAGCATTTATTTTGTTTTTTATTGTAGTTAAAATTTCATCAGTAGATTTTATTTTAGCTATTTTATTATGCAGTTTAAAAAACTTTTCATTAAAATCTAGTACTATATTTTTATTAGCTTTTATCCATCTTTTATACAATTTATTATTAGAACGACCCCATTCTTTTTTTTGTGAAATAAACCAATTTTTAAATGCTTGAATATTATTAGATTGAATTTCTAAAGAATTATAATCTTTAAAACACATTTGGTAATTATATTTACCTATATCCTTAGACCAGAATTCATCATCTGTAGGTAATGACTTTAAAAAATAATACATTTCAATTTCTAAAGCTTTATTCCCAGGAAGAGCAATTATATTATGATGTTTTTTGGTAATTTGATTTGCTTTATCGCCATCAATGATAAATAATATCTTTTCAAATTCAGGTATTTTTTTTGAAGCTAATCTTAAACATACATCAGATGGTAATGCGGTTTCATCATTCTTTTTAACATCATTATTTATTTTTAAAAAATCATTATACATATTAAAAGTTATTGCTTTAAAAAATTGAGCAGCGGTACTATCTTCAAATATTGTAGTAGTAAGATATATTTTTCTTTCTATGGTATTTGCTGATAATTCTGCGCAAATATCATCAAAAGAAACATTACTATTTGCGTAAATATTATTTCCTCGTTTATATAATGCAATAATAGATGATTTATTTTTATATTTTTGACTACATAATTCTATCATTTTAGTTGAATGTGTTGTACAAATAATTTGAAGAGAATAAATATCAGACATTTCAATTAAAAATTCAAGTAATTTTATTTTTGCTAACTGATGTAATGTAGCATCTACTTCATCAATTAATAACATACCACCTTGATAATTATCTTTTAATTGTTCTTTTAATCTTTTAAACGACAAAATAGCTGATATTATTTGTCCAATATTATCTTGTCCTGCAGAATTTGTTTCTGCATCATAAAAAGAAGTTTTACATCCTAAAAAGTCTTTAATGTCAGTAGATACATATTCTGGAGAAACATTTTCTTGAAGAACAGTAATGTTTTTTTGCCATGTTGAATAAAAGCTAATTTCATCTTTAGTAAGTTTATATGATGTATCTAATTCAATTTTTTTACTATTAGCTAATGGATATAATCTATTTAAACCTAAATAAATTACGGGATGTGGGAAATTACCTTCTCCTCTATGTCTAGTTTTTCCTACAACAAATCGTATATTATTATCATTATTATTTGTTGTAGGTCTTGATTTTGTTTGTACTGGAAGTTTTAATATTTTATCATCTAGTTCTAATTCTATGTCATAAAAATATTTTTTATCTTTAGGATTATCATAAATAGGTGACATTCTAAATACATCTGAAAATTGAGATTCAAATGTTTTGCCTAGTATTGTTTTTACCTCAGATTTTTTTATATTATCATATACATTAGTATAAACTTTATATTCTGCTGTAAATTCGAAAGGTTGACAAAGCATACCCAGCAAAGTTGATTTCGATGTTGCATTTTGACCAACAATTAGTGTTAAATTAGGATTTATATTCAATTTTAATTCTTTATGGAAGTTTCTAAATTGATGAATATCTAATGATTTTAAACGTATTATTTTAATCAATCCTTTTGATATATAATTAATTTCTATTATTGTTTTTTTATTTATTATAACTATATAAATTTATCTTATGTTAAATGCCTACAATTAATTTATATATTAAATATCTTCCTTCTCTATTCTAAAGACGTTTATGGTGTCTATATCTGGGCAACAAAATACAGCTGTGCCTTTTGGTTGATTAGGTATAGAACCACCATATCTCAATATATCAATATAAGGAAATGCTACATGCATCGCCATAGGGCATAATTCGCCGCGTTGTGTATCAAAATCAAAACTATCACCTATCTTATGACCACGATGACAACCGCAAGGTCCTTTTCTATCGATTAATGTTATTTTTATTTTAGGGCGTTTTGCCATAATAATCACCTCGTAAATATTTTATCATATTTGTTTATTATATAAAATATTACCTCTATTTTTATATAGGTATATCATATATAATACATAAATTTATTATATATTTAAAATTAATAATAATTAAATTTTAATAATTGTTATTTAAATATATTTTTTACATTTTAGATAAATGTATTAATTAAATAATTATTATTAATAAACTAAAAGTAAAATATACAGAAAATTGAATATATTGTTGGCGGATTTTATTTGTTATTATTTACTAATTATATAAATTGATGATATAATTAAATCAACTTCCTATTTCATAAAAAATAGGAAGTTAATTTAAAAGGCAAACTTATTTTTGAAAAAATAAATTCATTATATATAAGAATTTTATTTAAAATCGATTTTAAGAGGTTTTATTTTCTTTTGCATATATTTATATTAAAACGAAAAATAAAATGCTCAAAACTGCTATAATTATAATAAATAATTTTTATAAATATTTAAAATCAATAAATTATTAATATAAAATAGATAACTATATAAAAATAATAATTTATATGTAATAAAAATAAATTTAAATCAATATTTATTATTATTTTTATTGCATGGGTAAATTGATATATAATAAATAATTTTATCTTATATTGGAATAGGAGTGAGATTTTTGGCAAATTTAATAAAAATAGATGATAATGATTTTTTAGTAAAAGATTATTTACGACAAGAAGAGATAAATGAAAATACTTTATTATTGAATTATAAAACTTTATTGAAACGATATCTTTCTCAAGGTGAACCATCAGAAGACACTTTAAGAAATTATTGTTCTGCTATTGATAGTTATATAAAATGGTGTTTAACAAATAAAGTGCATCCATTAAAGATAACAGAATATCAATTTATGTACTATCGAGATTTTTTAATAAAAATGAATATGAAAAAAGGTAGCATTAAAGTAAAGTTAAATGCGATAAAACAATTCTATAATATTGCTGTAAAATTAAAATTGATAGAAAATAGCCCTGCTAAAGATGTAGGTGTGAAAATACATGAAGCAAGTGAAATCTCTCCTATGAAATTTCTTACATTAGAACAATTACGAGATTTATTAAATATTATACCTGATTACGATGAAAAACATATTGAATATTTAAGAGATAAAATCATCATTATGCTTATGGCATTAGAAGGATTGAGAACAGTGGAAGTTCATCGCATGTCTGTTAATGATATAAATTGGGAGATGAAGACAATATATATTCATGGTAAAGGGCATAATGATTTTATTTATCCGCGTGATGATGTTTTAATTTTATTACAAGAGTATTTAAAAATACGACCATTTGAATTTGCCTTTATTGATGAATTTGGAGAGCCAGTATTTACAACTTTGACTAATCAAGTAAAAGGAAAAAGAATGGATAGACGAGGTATTCGCTATAATGTAGATAAATGGCTGACTAAAGCAGGATTAAAAAAAGAAGGTATAAGTTGTCATATGCTCCGCCATACATGTGGCACTTTACTTTATAAAGATACAAAAGATTTACAAATAGTAAAGCAGGTTTTGCGTCATAGCAATGTTAATATAACTAGTAAATATGCTCACATCTATAATAAAATGGATAAGCGTTATACTACTGGCATTAATTTAAATGAAAACATAACTACTGAAGATAAAAAAAAGGCACACAAATAAATGTGTGCTTTTTTATTTTTATTAATTTGTTATTAATTTATCTACCAAATAATTTATTCAAAAGACCTTGCTCTTTGAATTCTGTGCTAAAGAATTTAGTTGCACTATCCAATCGCATAATCACTTTATCGCCGACTACATCTGCTTCCAATTCAGGTGGAAGTGATTCAGCAATGCGCATAGGGGTCATCTTACCTACAGAAGATAAGCTTTTATCTTCAAAGATCAACTGATTATTTTTCTTGTTAACTTCAAAGAAATCACGATTTAGACGATATTGTCTTTGGAAGAATTTAATCATGATTTCATTTACAGCTCTACTATCAAAATAATCTTTCATAGTAAGAGGTCTCATATAGCTTGGAATATCTAAACCACATTCTTTAAAGATAGATATTATTACTTCAGAGCTTATATTATATAAATCTATGCTACTAGAGCCTAAATCATTAATTTGACTTAAATACAAATTAATATGAGGAATGATTTTTGCTAGATATTCGCTATAGAAATTATTTCTCATTTTTTGAATTAATTCGGAGCATGGACTTTTTTGTTGACGTGTAAATTCGTTATTCCAGCTGGCATTTACATGGAAAACGACCATACGTTTAGTAAGCTCATTTTTTAAGCTATTTAAATCTTTATTAGCTGTAAGTAAAATAGCTGAATAATAATTTAAGTTTTCTGGTTTAGTTTCACGAATGATGCGTTCTTCTTGTTTGATGATATTTCCACTGTTATTAGTAAATTGAGTTTGAGTGATATCATCAATTAATATAGGTAAACCTTTTATATCACAGAGAAGTGAATCAATGCGTGTCTTCGTGAAGTTATTTTGACCAAAAGCTTTATACAAAGCAGAATCAGTCATCATTTTCATTAATAAAGAAGCATAGATTGTTTTTCCTGCATTTGATTGACCACATAATAAAGCTACTATCGGATATGTAAATACTTCATCAGTTACAGTAGCTTCTCTAATTGTAGTACGCACACGTGCTAAAAATGGAGATAAAAAGCACCATGACATCAATTTGAAATACTCAAATTTTAAAGGTTCAATATTTTTAGCTGGTACAGCTGTATTAAATCCTTCCATATATTGTAAATAAGTTTCAGCATCACGTTTTACATCGCCACGATAAGGGCGGAAATTAAATTCGCGTTCATTATAAAAAGCACGATTGCGTTCTGGTTCAATAACTAATTGTGGCATAAATTTTTCAAATTTAGCACGGCGAACTTGAATATTTTCTAATGTTTTACGTTTAATAGTATCTATCTTATCGTTTGTGATTTTAGCCTGTCCTTTACGGTCTGCCTTAGGAATATCTACAAAATCTTTCGCTAAACGCTCGATATCTGAAATATATTCTGCTGTTTTTACGATAGTTGTCTTGCTAACTGCTGGATAGATATGTTCGCTATCTTGTTTAGCTTTATGCAAAATAGGTAAATTTTCGAGCATTTGAGTATCTTCATATGTTATTTCCCATGCATTTTCATTTACTATTTCGCTATTATTCTGTTTAAAATCATTATATATGTTCATATAATAATTGAAAGCATTTTCATCATCAAAATAAACTAAAGCTTGATTGCGATCACTATTAGCTGGTAATTGGTCAAGATTATTACTGCCTAAAATTACTCTAGTTGCTCCTGTCTGTGTATTTTTCAAGCAAAATAATTTTTCAGGATATAATGGCGCATCTGCCAAATATATATTTAAATTACCTTGAGTATATTTTTCTTTAAAATTAGTATAATGTTCTGTTTTATATAATTCTTGCAAAGTATTTTTTTGCATAGCAAATGTATTTTCTAAAGTAGATGGTACAAGTGCAAGGTTGCCAAAAATAATCTCTACTTTGGTGAATAATTCTAAAAGATTAGCTAAGAAATCTATATTAGTAGCTATATTTATAGTATATAATTCATTAAATCCTTCAAATAAATCCAAATATGATATGTTTTCTGGTGCACAAAATTGAGCTTTTACAACATTTACAGTATGTTGTTTAGTCTTACGGTGTGCCATTAAAAAATTCCTCCTAAAAATTTAACATAAAAATAATCCATTATAAATGAGTCCAAATTAGAAATAAATCCTTATATTTCAAGGCTTTATAAAAACTAATTTTTATTGTATCATAAGCAACTACAAATTTCAAAGTGTAGTAAATAAGATACTTTTTAGTTTTATTTTTTGCAATTAATTGAGAAATATTCTCTAAAACACTTGAAAATACATTTCAATACAATTAATATATTATATTAGAGAAATTTTCTACTAGACTTATAGTTAACTCAAGATGCTATATTATAGATACACTACTTAGGGAAGGACAAATTATATGAATAGACGTGATTTTATAATTAAAGGATTAAAATTAGGTGGAGCATTACTTGCAGGAGCAAATATTTCCACTTTTTTAAATTCTATAGCAAATATTAATAATAATGTAGCTAAAGCAGCTGATTATACATTATATGCTTCTGATTTACCAATTGTTGAAAATTATTTCAATTTTACTTCTTTATCTACTAGACCTAGAACTTCACAAATCATAGTTCATCATTCTGCTATTGGCGGAAACGACGATATCACAGCTGCAGATATCCATAGAATTCATCTACAAAATGGTTGGTCTGGTATAGGTTATCATATGTTTATTCGCAAAAGTGGTTTAATTGAAACAGGCAGACCATTAGAAGATATTGGTGCACATACTTATCAACATAATAATAGTAGTATTGGTATTTGTTTATCTGGTAATTTTAATGATGAAATGCCTACAGATATGCAAATTGCTTCTGCAAGTAAATTGATTGGTTTATTATGTCAAATGTATAGTTTAAGTCCAAATGAAAATACAGTATTTGGTCATCGTGATTTTAATGCCACTGCTTGTCCTGGTGAAAATCTATATGCAGATTTATATCATCTCCGCCATATGGCTAGTAATTTCATTTGATAATTAAAAATTAAAGGAGAACACAATATAATGAGAGCTTTACCTAAAGCAGGAGAAATATGGGTTCACTTCAAAGGTGAAGATAAAAAATATTTGATTATTACTGTAGCTACACATACAGAAACTTATGAACAATTCGTAGTTTATAAAGCTTTATATGGTGATTTTAAAGATTATATTAGACCTTTAGATATGTTTATGAGTGAAGTTGACCGCCAAAAATACCCTGATGTTTCCCAAAAATATCGTTTTGAAAAATTAATTTAACAAAAAAATCCTATCTCTAAGAAATCACTTAAAGATAGGATTTTTTTATTTATTGAAATTAATTCTAGTATCTAATTTAGGAATGATATTACCATCATCAATGATATTATATTCTAAATCTGAGCTTTCAATTATAGACTTTAAAAAATTATGAACTTCTAATCTTTCATTGATAATTTCTTGTAAATTCATAATCAAAGATAAATCTATACCATCATTTAAAACATAATTAGATAATGCCCTCTGAAAAATATCTATCTCGATATTTATACCTGATTGACGAAGCTCCGCAAATTTTTGTGCTACCTCTGTAGTCGCTAATTCTTGCAATTCCTGTTGATAAAAATAATTAGTAACACTGATAGCTACATTACCTATTAAATGACCGATAATAGGTATATTTTCTTCTGACCATATAGCTACATTAGAAGCTGTATCAAAATAGCCTTTATATTTTTCAATTACAGGTCTAGTAGCTTCAATATAATCAATCAACTCTTGTCTATGCTGTGAATCCTTCAATAATTCTAGTAAATCATCCCTTATAGCAGCATTTTCGGGATTTAAAAAGCCAGTAATCGTACTGATTGCCAAATTACTAGTATCTGTAGGAGCTGCTTTAGCAGGAGTTGGCACTAAACATAAACAACATATTAAAAGTACTAGCAAAGATAGCTTTTTTAATATTAGCATACGAATCAAATCCTCCTAAATTTTCTTAAAGAGAAATATTTACTTTGATTAAAGTGTACTTTAGAAATATAGTTTTGTCTAGTGTCTAATTTATAAAATATTCTATACGTATAAATAATCTGCCATAACTGGCTGTAAGCCGTTATGAATTAAATCATGATATACTTCGTCTACAGAACGAGTGTCGGCAATTTCAAATTGAGCATCGCCTTTATCTTCGCTTTCTTGGCTATGTTCACCGATGGCGGTACTTACACCAGCGGAAATTTTTGTAGTAGCGATATTTACGAGATTATCACGAACTCTAGCACATTCTCTAGTAGATATAGTGATACTAGCAGATGGCATAAATAAACGATAAGCACATACAACTTGTAAAAGCTGTGCTTCATGTACATCTTTAGGATTGATTTTATCATTATTGATAATTGGACGAAGGCGAGGGCAAGAAAATGCAATCTCTGCATGTGGATATTTTTGTTGTAAATAATATGCATGCATACCTGTAGCCAAAGCGTCTTTTCTAAAATCATCTAAGCCTAAAAGTGCAGCAAAACCAACACCTCTCATACCGCCACGAATTGCTCTTTCTTGAGCATAGAAACGATAAGGGAAAATACGTTTATGTCCAGCTAAATGAAGTGTTTCATATTTATCACTATTATATGTTTCTTGGAATACAGTTACATAATCCGCACCACATTTTTGTAGATAAGCATATTCATCTGTATTCAATGGATAAATTTCAAGTCCAATAACACGGAAATATTTTTTAGCTATTTTACAAGCTTCACCTATATATTCTATACTGGATTGTTTGCGACTTTCACCTGTTAAAATCAAGATTTCCTGCAATCCAGATTTAGCAATTTCCTGCATTTCTTTATCGATTTCATCATAATTCAATTTAGCACGTTTAATTTTATTATGACAATTAAAACCACAATAGATACAATAATTTTCGCAGTAATTGGCAATATATATTGGTGTGAACATATAGATAGAATTACCAAAAAATCTCTTAGTAGTTTTTTGAGCTTTCTGTGCTATCTGTTCAAGAAATGGGAGTGCTGCTGGAGATAATAAAGCTCTAAAATCTTCTGGTGTAATGTGGTCATGACTAAGTGCAGTTTGTACATCTTGAGCAGTATATTTATCATAATCATAACTATCCATATCAGCTATAACCTTATCTAAAATATCGCTAGGTATGACTTCCATATCTGGTAAATATGCCATATGGTCAATACGTTCTTTTTTTAATTCAGCTCTTACTTCATCATTAATAATACTTTCATTAATATGATTATCTTTATTCATTCATCTTACCTCACAATTATTACTGATTAAATTAATAATTAATCTTGTAAAAATCCTGTCAATGGAGAAGATGCACTTGCTCCTTGTGCTTTTACACGACCTAATTTGGCTTCATAAGCGAGGCGTCCTGCTTCAATAGCATAATTAAAAGCTTTTGCCATGCGAACGACATCACCTGCTGTTGCTATAGCAGTATTAGCCATAATAGCAGTGGCACCCATTTCCATAGCTTCACAAGCTTGAGAAGGTCTACCGATACCCGCATCTACAATAATCGGTAAGTCGATTTCATCTATGAGAATTTGAATAAATTCTTTTGTGCATAAACCTTTATTAGAGCCGATAGGAGCCCCAAGAGGCATTACACAACTAGCACCAGCATTTACTAAATCTCTAGCTACATTTAAATCTGGATACATATAAGGCATAACAGTGAAGCCTTCTTTAGCTAAAACTTCAGTAGCTTTGATAGTTTCATAATTATCAGGTAAAAGATATTTACTATCACGCATAATTTCAATTTTTACTAAATCACTGCCACAAAGTTCTTTAGATAAACGAGCTATGCGAATTGCTTCATCAGCATTTCTAGCTCCAGAAGTATTAGGGAGTAGTGCTATATCTTTAGGAATGTAATCTAAAATATTAGCCATACCACCATTATTTACACGGCGAAGTGCTAAAGTTACGATTTCAGCTTTTGCTTCATTGATTGCTGCTTGAATTAATTCTAAAGAATATTTACCAGAACCTAAAATAAATCTTGAATTGAATTGATGTTTTCCTAATTGCCACATAATATGATACCTTCTTTATAAATTATTTTCTAAAATCAATTGAGTGATTAAATTTGCTTGATGACCAGCACAAATAGCTACTCTAGGAGCCATTAAACTATTTTCATTGGATAATGCAGTTTTTTCATCACCACAGATATAAAATTTGCCCATCACCTTACGAGTATGAATTTCATTGCTATGACCAAAACCTGCCATACCACTTCCAGAAATGATATATTTTTCGGGGAAAAGTTCTAATATCTTATTTACTAACATCGCCTTATTTTCAGGAACGTCAAAAGCTTCACAGATGATATCTTCATCTTTAAACAATGAAAAAATATTATCTTCTGTTACTTTTATACAATCAGTAACGATATTTAAATAAGGATTTATCATTTGTAATTGCTCGGCTAGAGCTTGCGTTTTATATTTATTTAGATGTGAGATGAAATAATGTTGTCTATTGAGATTGCTGATATCTACTTTGTCAAAATCAATTAAATGTAAATGACCTACACCTATTCTAGCCAGTGCCACAGCGATATTAGAGCCTAAACCACCAAGCCCAGCTATAGCAACTTTAGCATTGTTCAATTTTTCTTGATTGACTATGCCATGGCGGTCATTTAAAGTTTGATAAATTAATTCTTTTGCCAAAATGTCTGCCATTATCAGCCACCACCAACAAAAGTTACGATTTCTAATTTATCATTAGGATTTAAAATAGTTTGCGCATATTTTGCTTTTGGGACTATTTGACCATTTAACTCTATAGCTATCTTATCTAAAGGATAATTATTTTCTTGCAAATAAGTAACTAAATCCATAGGCAAAGATATTTCTTGATTTTGTCCATTAACTATTATCAAAATAAGACCTCCTTATTTTTTATCTTTTGAGAAATTTTATTAAAAAAGGAGTCCACAAAAAGATACACCCGCGGTGGTGCACCCCTTCATGAACTCCTGTTCAATCACATGGTCAACTCTATGTGATTTTAAAAATTAATATATAGATGTGTGTTAAAATAAAAAAGAGATGACAAAATGCCATCTCTTCTAATTGCAAATACATCATAATTATTATCCTACGTTGGCATTATCCAAATCAGGTCATAGGTCGAAGTTCACAACTTCCTCTCAGCCAGTTTACTAGCTCCCTGTTATTAATTTATATATACAATATAATTTATAAATTATCATTTGTCAATAAGTTTAATTATTTTTCTTGAACAACTCACTGACAAGTAAAGAACCTAATATCAAAACCGCCCCAATCCATTGAGAAATACTCATCGGCTCAGCTAAAAGAACTGTGGATAAAATAATCGCAGTTACTGGGTCTAAATAGCTAAAAATAGCAACTTTTTGTGCTGGTAATTCTTGTAGTGAAGAAAAATATAATAGATATGCTATACCTGTATGTATAATACCTAATATAGCCAAAGATAATAACGAAAAACCACTCATACTCCATGAATTTCCCTGATAGATTACATAAGGCAATAAAATTATTGAAGCTAATAATAATTGAGCAATACTGCTATCAATGGCAGAAATATCTTTGAAAAATTTATTTGCTAAGACTACAATCGCATAAAATAATGCAGCAGATATTCCATAGAGTACACCGATAAAATCATTTACACCAGATTGGTTATCATTGAATATGCCAGCGACTAATGCCATACCTAATAAAGATAAAATTACACAGATGATTTTAAAGAGAGATAAACTTTCTTTTAATATAAATGGAGATAATAATACTACAAAAGTAGGTGCTAAATAATATGTAAGTGTTGCTGTAGCTATCGTTGTATAATTATATGCTTGAAATAAAAAAATCCAGTTAAAACCTATAGCTACGCCAGCTATTAATAAATAGCGTAAGTTTCTTATCAAAGCATTTCGATTTATTTTTTTGTGCAAGCATACCATAGCAATAAATAAAATAAAAGCACCTACAAAACCACGTACTAGGGCTATTTGTGAACTTGCAAGTTCTATATTGCGTACAAATAAACCAATACTACCAAAAACAAGCATAGCCGTAATATTTTTTAAAGTTGCATTCATGAAAATCATTCACATCTCTTTCTATATTTATCTAGTCAATAATTATTGTTTATAATATAGCATAAAAACAATATACGTACTAGCTTAAAATTTGTTATAATTGATTTATATTTTATAATTCTAATGAAAGTACGGTGATATGATGATAAAAGCTATTTTCTTTGATATTGATGGTACCTTAGTTAGCTTTAAAACACATAAAATTCCTGAATCTACGATACAAGCTTTACATACTTTAAAAGCAAAAGGAATAAAATTATTTATCGCAACTGGTCGTCCGCCATATGACTTGAAATTTTTAATTGATGAATTTGGCGATTTATTCAGTGGTTATATTACTTTTAATGGTCAATATTGTTATGATAGTACAGGGAAAATCTTACACGAAGAATATTTAAATCGTGAAGATTTAATCCAATTTACAAATTACATCAAAGATAAAGATATCGCTTGTGGCTTTATGGAAATAGATTATTTTTATTTTAATCTCTATAATGACCGTTTAGCAAAATTAAAAGAAACTTTAGGAGATACTGCACCTGATAGAGCATTTGATGACGTAAGTCGTGTATCCAATCATAAAACATATCAATTGAATATTTTCTTAAATGAAGATGAAGAACAAGAAGTCTTACCATATTTGCCAAATTGCAAAGCTGTTCGTTGGTGCCCATATTTTACAGATATTATTCCTAAAGATGGCGGTAAAGGCACAGGCATCAAAAAAGTTTTAGCTTACTATGGTATAGATATCAATGAAGCCATGGCTTTTGGTGATGGCGGAAACGATGTGGAAATGCTTGAAGCTGTAAAATATGGCATAGCTATGGGAAATGCTAATGAGAATTTAAAACAGATAGCAGATTTCATCACTTTAGATGTAGATAATGATGGCGTAGCTTATGCTTTAAAACAATATAACGTATTATAAAAATAAACCTACTATAAATTACCTTATTTAAAAGTAATCTATAGTAGGTTTTCTTTAATTAAAATATTTCTTTAACGACGGTAAATACAAAATGAGAATAATTGATTCTAATAAATACGTTAAATTATATGTTAGCCATATACCATCATTACCTAGATAAGACATCAATATTTTTTGGCAGATATAAAAAAATATCACAGCGACAAACATCATATTTCTGATAGAAGCTGTATTACCAATACCTGTATACATACCATATAAAAGCAATCCCACACAAGCACATATTGGATGCAAAATCAGATAGATACTATAATCGTTAGCATAATTAGCCACAATTGCCAAATCAGTCATCATATTTATAAAATACGATTTAGTGATATACATAATCACTGAAATAAAAATTATAAATACAGCTAAACATCTTAAGCTTATCTTTAATACTGAATTTAATAAATTTATATCCTTATATCCCTTTGCTTTTCCTGAAAATACGCTCACACCATTTGCCATACCATCAATAAAGTAGACCACGATAAAAATGATTTCTAAGATAATAGCATTACTTGCTAGTGTAACAGTTCCCATGCTTGCCCCAGCTATGGCAAACAAATTATTTATCGTCAATAAACAAACAGTGCGAAACATTAAATCCACATTTACCTTCATCATGGCTAAAAATGGTTGTAAAGTTTTTAAACTTTGAATGTATTCACTGCAAATGATTAAGTTCCCTCGTTTATAAATAGCGATAAAACCTATCATACAACCATATATTTGAGCAATCAAAGAAGCATAGGCTACACCTTGAATATTCATATCCATGATAAATACAAATACGATAGATAAGACGATATTCAATACATTCATGGATATTTGCATAAACATAGTATAGCGAATTATCATCTGTCCCATGAGCCAGCCTAGCGTTACATAATTGATTAAAACAAATGGTGCTCCCCATATAATGATATCACAATAATTTTTCATCAATTCAACAACTTGGCTTTCAGGCTTCATTAGCAACGCATAATATTTGAAAATCCACGGATAAATGATTAAAAATATTAAACTTATTACTATAGCTATAAGTAGTGGTCTAGCTAAAGCTAAAAATTTATCTTTGGCGGATTCACTGCCCAAAGCTTGAGCGGAAAAACTTGTAGTAGACACTCTCAAAAATCCAAATAGCCAATATATATTGTTAAATAAAATTACTCCCAAAGAAACAGCAGCTATATAAAAAGCTTCTGACATATGCCCCATAACAGCAGTATTTACAGCTCCTAATAGAGGCTGTGTAGCTGTGGATAACATAAAAGGAGTAGTTACTTTTAGATATTCTTTATAAGTTAATTGTGATAGCATAAAATCTCCCATCTATTAAAATTTTTATATTATTTTATTTAAAATAAATGACAAGCAACATGATGATTAACTGATATCTCTTTTAATTTTGGCTTTTCCTGTTTACAAATATCTTTGCAGTATTTACAGCGATTTTGAAATGGACAACCTTTTGGCAAGTCCAAAGGGCTTGGGATATCACCAAAAAGAGTTTCTATATTTTTATTTTGCTCATTATCTAGAGAAAAAACTGCTTTTAATAAAGCTTTAGTATATGGATGCTTTGCTTCGATCAATTTATCACCATCAATTTTTTCAACGATATTGCCTAGATACATCACGGCTATACGATGACTAAATAAACTAACTAAAGCTAAATCATGACAAATAAAAATATAGGTGATATTTTTTTCTCGTTGAAGTTTTACTAATAATTTAATGATTTTAGCCTGAACAGATACGTCAAGAGCAGAAGTGGCTTCATCACAAACAATAATTTCAGGCTCTAGGGCTAAAGCTCTGGCAATAGCTACACGTTGACGTTGACCGCCACTCATATTATTCGGATATTTATATACAAAATCATCTGGCAACTCTACTAATCGCAATAATTCTTGAGCTTTTTCTTTCATTTGTGATTTTTTTATTAAATTAAAATTTAATAGCGGTTCACAAATAATATCGCCGATTTTCATTTTAGGATTAAACGCTGCTGTAGGGTCTTGAAAAACCATTTGAATATGACGACAATTTTGACGACGTTTTTCTCCTGTTAATTTAGTAATATCTTGATTATGAAAAATAACTTCACCAGAAGTTGGTGCGTGCATATTCATAATAGTTTTTACCAGTGTAGATTTACCACAACCAGATTCGCCAACAATGCCTACTGTTTCTCCAGCATTAATATTAAGACTAACATCATCACAAGCTGTTAAAAATCTATTATTACTAGCTGGAAATTTTTTAGTTATATTTTTTACCTGCATAATAACTTTAGACATAGCGCTGTCCTCCTATTTGTGGAACTGAAGCAAGTAAAGTTTTAGTATATTCTGCCTGTGGTGAATTAATTATATCTTCGGCTTTACCATATTCTACAACTTTGCCTTGTTTCATTACCATAATTTTATCTGACATATACGCAGCTACACCAATATTATGAGTTACTACAATCATTGCTGTACCACAACTGCGAGGAATTTCTATCAATTCTTTAACTATTTGTTCTTGCGTAGTAACATCAAGGGCAGAAGTAGGCTCATCTGCTAATAATAAAGATGGTTTAAAACTTATTGCCATAGCGATACCAACACGCTGACGCATACCGCCAGATAATTCAAATGGATATGATTTCATGATATTTTCAGGATTAGCTAAATTCATACGAGTAAGCATTTCTACAGCAAAAGAATATGCTTCTTTTTTAGTAAGATCATCGTGAATTTGTAGATATTCTATAAATTGTTTACCAATAGTTTGGATAGGATTTAACATATTACCACTATCTTGGAAAATCATAGCAATATGTTTTCCTCTTAAAGATAGCCAATCTTTATGGTTGTATTTCAATAAATCTTGATTTTCAAAAAGAATTTTTCCATTTATAATCTTTCCGCTATTAGGTAAACAACCTAATATGGCTCTAATCACTGTAGTTTTACCACAGCCAGATTCACCAACTATGGTCAAAATTTCTCCTCTATCCAAAGAAAAATTAATATTTTTAACTGTAGCTTCTATATTTTTGTTATATTGAATAGTTAAATTAGATACATCAAGTAACATTAATTTACCCCTTTTATGCTTTAGCTGGTTTTATTTTATTAGTAAGCCAATAATAATCCGATGGATACATAACTACACCCTCTAAGCCTTTGGTGCTGATAATATTAGTCTGTGGATAACCTAAGAATAATGCTGCACCATCATTTAATAAGATTTGTTGCGCTTCAATAATTAATTGACGACGTTTTTCTTTATCAAATTCGACAGATAATTGATTTAAAATCTCATCATATTCACGATTACTATATCCAGAACCATTTTGTGGATTATCTCCATTTACATTAGTTTTCCAATACCAACTTAAATAAATTTCAGGATCTCCAGTATTAGCAGTTGTAATATTAGAAATAAGTAAATCATAATCGCCATCAATACCCATTTTATCAATAAGGTTATAATCTACACTTTTTATATTTATCTTAATTCCTACTTTTTTAGCATCAGCTTGTACAGCTTCAGCGTATAAAGGAAGCTCTGCACGGCTATTATACACGACAAAATCAAGACTTAAGTCCTTGCCATCTTTATCTAAAATACCATCTCCATTACTATCATTCCAACCAGCTTCGGCTAATAATTGCTTAGCTCTTTCTGGATTATATGCATTTGGATCTGTCAACTCATCAAAGCCATAATCCATAGATGGCGGTATTGGTGCTTTACCTGTGATAAAAGTATCTTTTAGTAATATTTTATTATAATTTTCTCGATCACAAGCAGAAATCAAGGCAGCACGAACTTTATCATCGCCTAAAATACCATTTTGATTAATACGAGCAAGTACTGTACGTAATGAAGAAATTTCATCGATATAGAATTTATCATTATTTCTAAATAAATCTATATCTCCAGCTGCGATATTTACAGCAAAATTAACTTCACCAGATTGAAGTGCCATAGCACGAGTATTAGGATCATCAATAGATGGTATTTCTACACGCTCGAATGGAACTTCACCATCCCAATAATATTCATTTCTCACCATTACAGCCTTTTCTTTTACAAAAGATTCCACTTTATATGGACCAGTACAAATTGGACCTTCTTTGGCAAAATCTCTACCTTGTTCCTCTGCACTAACATCTACAATAATAAATAATGGGTCAGCCAAAAATCCAGGCATATTAGGTTGAGGTTTGCTTGTTGTGATTATTAGATTTTGACCATCAGCCTTCATTTCTGTGTATTCAAAGAAAGTTTTTGCTCGAGTATTTTTAGCAAAAGCACGTTCAATAGATTTTTTTACAGCTTCAGATGTTACTGGATTGCCATTAGAAAATTTTACATTATCACGGATTTTAAAAGTCCATGTTAAATGGTTATCACTAATAGACCAACTTTCCGCAAGCCATGGCTGAACATTCATTTTTTCATCAAATTTTGCCAAACATTCACCAATAGCATAACGCATCACAACCCAGCCAAAATAATTTTGTGTTGGCTCTAAAGTATCTGCAAAATTTGTAACTCCAAATTTTAAAGTAGTTTTATCTACTGTATTTTCAGAGCCACAACCAGCTATTATACCTGCAGTCAATATACCACATAGACTTAAACTAATAGCCTTCCATAATTTTTTCATTCTAAAACTTTTCATATTTAACCTCTTTTCTTATCAATAAAATCTATCAATCCTGTCTAGGGTCTAAAATATCACGTAAACTATCTCCCCAAAGATTAAATATAGCTACTACTATAAAAATAGCTAACCCTGGATAAATCATCAGCCATGGAGCAGTTTGAATATATTGACGACCTTCATTGAGCATTAATCCCCATTCTGGTGTAGGTGGTTGAGCACCAAAACCTAAAAAAGATAGACCCGCTATTTCCATCATCATAGTGCCAATATCCATAGCTCCCGTAATCACTATCAACGGTAAAATATTAGGTAGTAAATGATGATACATAATTGTAAATGTAGTTGCTCCACTAGTTTTACTAGCTATGATAAAATCATTATTTTTTAATTTAATAACTAAACTTCGTACTAAGCGAGCATATTTTGCCCAACTTACAACGACTAAGGCGAAAATCGTATTTATAATACTTCCACCCATGATGCCAGCTATAGCGATAGCTAGAATAATTCCTGGAAAAGAAAGCATAATATCAGCCAAACGCATTAAAATAAGTTCTATTTTACCGCCAAAATAACCAGCAATTATACCTATGATTGAACCTATAGTTGCTGTCAAAATCACAATGCAAATCGTCATAAATAATGATATTTGCATACCATAGATTATGCGTGAAAAAATATCTCTGCCCAATTTATCTGTACCTAAAAAATATTCATTATTTGGCGTTTGCAATGCTTTCAACATATTGGCTTCATAAGGATCATGTGGCACTAAAACTGGTGCTAATAGAGCAATGCAGATTATTAAAATGACTGAAAAAGAATATATGGAGAATAATTTATTTTGTTTTATAAAATTAAAAATCATATTGTATTAATTCTCCTTTTTTATTCTTGGATCGAGATAACTATAAGATAAATCCACTAAAAAATTAATTACTGTATATACTGTGGCAATCCATAAAACAATCCCTTCAATTAATGGATAATCACGCATAGTAATCGCTTGAACTGCCATTTTGCCTATACCTGGCCAAGAAAAAACAGTTTCAATAACAGCAACACCACCTAATAACCAACCGATGGACATACCTAATAAAGTTATTAAAGGTAAAATGGCGTTAGGTAAAATATGTTTCCATAAAATAGCTTTTTCAGACAATCCTCTAGCTCTAGCGCCAATTACATAATCTTGATGTAATTCATCTAAAATGACAGTACGCACTTGTCTAGTATATTTCGCTGATTGATAAATAGCTAAAGTAAGTGCGGGCAATACTAAACCTGAAAAACTGACCTTTGCTGTAGCAATAGGAGCTAGACCCAGCTTTAAGCCAAAGATATATAATAAAATCAAACCCACCCAAAAGCTTGGCATAGATACACCAATAAAAGAAAATATTCTCACTAAAAAATCAGGAATTTTATTGCGATGCGTAGCAGAAAAAATTCCCAAAGGAATGGAAATGACCATAATTAAAATAATTGTAGTTAATGCTAATAAAACAGTCCCTGCAAAGCCTTCTATTAATTTCTCCATAACAGGTTTTTTAGCTGAATAAGAAATTCCCATATCGCCTTGCACTACACCTAAAAGCCAATTACCATATTGTACAAGAAATGGATCGTTAAGTCCCATTTCTTCACGAGTTTGCTCAATTACTTCTTGAGAAACAATAGTATCTGATGCTTCTAAGAGCATAGTGGCTGGATCACCAGGTGATAAATAAGTTAAACAAAATGTTAAAAAACTGACTCCAATTAAAGTAATTACTAATTGAATTAAACGATTTATTAATCGTTTCAAAATAAAAAGCCTCCTTTATATTTTGTTTATTTTTTTAGTAGATTATCTTTTAGCTCCTTTCTTTATTTTCTTGTTTATCCCTAACAAAAAAGTCTGCTTTAACAAGCAGACTTAAATATGATTATATACAAATATAAAATATAATAAAAAAACCTAATTCCATAGAATTAGGCAGTATTATACAAATTTATATTCGTACAAAATCGCCTTCCCATCGCTCGCAGGTAATAACGGTGATTATTAAATAGGCAGTTCTCCTGGCTTAGAGTCATAGCTATTCACGCCTTCCCAAGAAGATAATTTATTCTCAGTGACATAATTGTGAAATCGCTCGTCTTTACAGTGGCGGGACCGCTTCGGCTTATACCGAATTCCCTATTAAGTCTGTATAGACACCTATTCTATCTATATTTTATTACTTATGTTTTATGTTATCATTAGTGATAATCTTTGTCAATTATTTTATAATAAATTTCATTAATTTTATTATTACTAAAAACTTTATATAAGATATATAGTTTTTGTAAAGTTGTTAACTTATTGGCGGATTGATAAAAATATTTAAAAATTATAGCCACAAAAAATCTATTTACAATAGACTTTTGTATATTATTTTTCTCATAGCTTATTGTTTTTATAGATGATATAATTATGAATATAAAATTTATAATTGTTATCAATATTATAATATAAAGAGAGGGATTTTCATGTATGAAGATTTAATTGAAGAAAAAGTTTCTTCCGAAGATATTTTTGATGGGGTATTACTTCATGTAAAGCGTGATTATGTAAAATTACCAAATGGTAATAAAGCTGTTCGTGAATGGATAAAACATCAAGGTGCTTCTGCTGTTATTCCTGTATTGCCAAATGGTAATATTATTTTAGTGCGTCAATATCGTTATCCTATTGGCAAAGTAACTTTAGAAATTCCTGCTGGCAAATTAGATAGTGTTGACGAAGACCCATTAATTTGTGCTAAACGTGAATTATCTGAAGAAACAGGTTATACTGCTAATAAATACACACAAATTCATAAATTAGCTACTACTGTTGGTTTCTCTAATGAATGGATTTATATTTATTTAGCACAAGATTTAGTAAAAGGTAAACAACATACTGATGATGATGAATTTATAAATCTAGTAGAAATGCCACTAAGCGAAGCTGTCGATTTAGTTAATAAAGGTGAAATCTTTGATGCTAAATCTGTTGTTGCTATTTTAATGGCAGAAAAATTGTGTAAACAATAATTTATTTATATTTGTTATTTAAAAATTTAGGAGGTATTTAATGTTTGGTTTTGGTCCAGATATGATATATGCAATCCCAGGTTTGTTGATTGCATTGACTGTTCATGAATATGCCCATGCTAAGGTTGCTGATAATTTAGGAGATTTCACTCCTCGTATGAATGGCAGATTAACTTTAAATCCTGTAGCTCATATTGACCCTATTGGATTGATTATGTTATTTTTTGCTCAAATAGGTTGGGCAAAGCCTGTACCAATTAATTTAAATAATTTTGATGATTGGCGTAAAGGTGAAATGCAAGTTTCCTTAGCAGGACCATTAGCTAATTTAATCACAGCTTTTGTAGCTTCAATATTTTTTGCTCTTTGTTTTAAGTATAGTTTTGCTCCTCATTGGCTTGTTATGGTATTACAATTAATTATTATTTATAATGTAAATTTTGCTATTTTTAATTTAGTACCTATTCCACCACTTGATGGTTCTAAAATCTTATCTTCTCTGTTACCAGGTAGATTAGCTTATAAATATCAATCTTCTGTAATTAATCGTTATAGCTTTTTTATTCTAATCGCTCTTGTTTTTACTGGAATATTGGGTTTTATCATTCACCCTATCAGTAACTTTATTATAAGCATTTTAAATCTTATTATTTCTATTATTATTTAATGAGTTTTTTATGCAACAAGAACAATATAAGGTACATTTAGAATCCTTTGAAGGGCCATTAGATTTATTATTGCATTTGATTGAAAAAAATCGTATTGATATTTATGATATTCCTATTGCTCTATTGACGGAACAATATATGGATTATCTTGCTAAATTTAAAGAGTTTAATATTGAAGTAGCTAGTGAGTTTTTAGTCATGGCAGCCACATTATTACAAATCAAATCCAAAATTTTATTACCTGATACTAAGGTAGAAGAAGTAAATGAAGATGATACTGATGAGGTTGACCCACGAAAAGAATTAGTCGAACGATTATTAGAATATCGTCGTTATAAAGAAGTCAGCAGTATTTTAGGTGAAATGGCAGATGAAGCTGGCAAAAGATTTTTTCGTGAAGCTTCTAATCTACCGACAAAACATTTGCCACCTAAAGGGCTTGATGTAAAACTTTTGTGGCAAGCATTTCAAAATGTGCTAGAAAGCCAAATTGAAAATGAACCTCTTGTAGCTAATGTTGCTCGAGAAAAATATACTATTGAAGATAAAATCATTTCTTTATTGGCTTTGCTTAAACAACATGGCGGAAATATTTGTTTTAACACTGTATTTCAATATAGTGAGCATAAGATTTCTAAATCTGAATTAATCACTACTTTTTTAGCTATGTTAGAATTGATTAAAATAAAGAGAATAACAGTATATCAGACAAGTATATTTTCGCCCATTTATTTAAAAATCAATGATGAAGTCGAATCTTCTGATAACGATATTATTGTTGATAATACTGAAAATAATTAAAGATTGTTAATAGATGATTTTTTGATAAAAATTCATGAAAATAGACGCTTGTAAGCGTCTATTTTTTTTATTTCTCCCCTCGAGAATAATTATTTTATTTATTAATTATAATAAAATATTATTTCTTAATTTATTTTTAATCTAAATATCATTTGTTATTATTGAGTCTAAGTTGTATAATATAAATAATATATATATTTATATTAATATTATTCAAATTAATAATCCTATATATTAATTAAAATAATATAATATAAAACTTAGCGATAACTAAGTAAAGGAGAATATTTTATGATTATCAAGCCAAGAGTAAAAGATTTTATCTGTTTAACTTCTCACCCTGAAGGCTGTAAAGAAAACGTACGCCGTCAAATCGAATATGTAAAAAGTCAGCCAAAGGTTGAACTTGGTAAACGTGTATTAGTATTAGGTGCTTCTACAGGTTATGGCTTAGCATCTCGTATTTGTGCAACATACGCGAGCGGTGCTTCTACAATTGGAGTTATTTTTGATAAACCAGCACATGGTAAAAGAACTGCAACTGCTGGTTGGTATAATACAGCTGCTTTTGAAGAATTTGCAAAAAATGATGGCTATTATGCTAAAACAATAAATGGTGATGCTTTCTCTCAAGCTATTAAAGAAAAAACTATTGAACTTATAAAAAAAGATTTAGGCAAAATTGATATGGTCGTTTATTCCTTAGCTGCTCCTCGTCGTACAACAGCTGATGGAACTATGTATTCTTCCGTATTAAAAACTGTTGATGAACCTTTCACTGCTAAGACTTTAAATTTAAAAACAAATGAATTAACTGAAGCTACTTTACCACCTGCTACTCCTGAAGAAGTAGAAGCTACTATTAAAGTTATGGGTGGCGAAGATTGGGCAGATTGGATGCATGCTTTAAAAGCTGCTGATGTTTTAACTGAAAATGCTTGCACTGTAGCATATTCTTATATTGGTTCTAAGATTACATACCCAATATATTATGAAGGTACTATCGGTGCTGCTAAACAACATCTTTATAAAACAGCTGAAACTTTACGTCAAGAAGGCTTTAATGCTATTATCTCTGTAAATAAAGCTTTAGTTACACAGTCTAGTTCTGCTATTCCTATTGTTCCTTTATATGTGGCGGTAATGTATCGTGTAATGAAAGATAAAAATGTTCATGAAGGTACTATCGAACAAATGTATCGTTTATGGCATGAATACCTCTCTCAACCACAACCAAAAGTAGATGATGAACACCGTATTCGCATTGATGATTTAGAAATGAGAGACGATGTACAAAATACTATTTTTGAATACTGGGATAAAGTAACTACTGAAAACTTAACTCAATATGCTGATGTAGATGGTTATTGGAATGACTTCTACAATCTCTTTGGCTTTGGTTTTGATAATGTAGATTATGATGCTGACGTAAATCCAGAAGTAAATCTTGATTTAGTTGAATAATACAAACTCAAACAAATTTATATATTTTTTAGAGTAGAAAGTCTTCTCTACTCTATTTTTTTGATAAAAAGTTTCTACTAATGATAAAAGCAGTAATGTATTTAAACATTACTGCTTTTTGTTAATTCTAAAGGATTTTCACCATATTTATTTGGACCATTTGTTCCTTTAGCCAAAATCAAATACAAAATAAAAATGAAATAGCCAAAAGGAAAAACAATAGGAAATATTATCCACCAACCGCTAAAATTCAAATCGTGCAAACGTCGTATCATCAAAAAATTAAGTGGTAAAAATAATATTATTAAAATTAAAGAAGCTACTAAAATAAGCAAAATAGGAATTACTTCTATTTGTGATAAAACATTTAAATCATTTACATTTTCGCCTAAAATAGCAATAGATAATGCACTAGCTAAACCTAATAAAGTAATAATCCCTATAAAAGCCAATGATATGACAATCAAAAAGATTATATAATGAATAAATGGCTTTCGATTTAATCTACCTTCTGTAGAAAAATATTTTTCTTCTAAATTCATAAAAAACTCCTTATAAATCCAAACTTAAAGGGTCTTTTCCATATTTATTATCACCATCAGTCCCTTTTATTAAACATAAATAAGCCAAAAATAGCATATTTATCAATGGAATTACACATAAAATTATCCATACAGCCGATTTATCTAAATCATGCAAACGTTTAATTCCTAAAAATAAACTAGGTAATAATGCTAATTCAATCAATGTAGATACTATACTTATACTAATATCAACTACTGTTCCATCTGTCGTACTGATAATCACTAAAAACGTTGGTATTATCAAAAATAGACAAAATAAGATAAAACATACTGCATATAAGATAAATATTTTACGATTTATGCGACCTTTTGTAGATAAAAATCGTTCTTCTAGAGATGCATTTTTCATTTTATTTTTATCTCCTTGAATTTTATTTTACTTATATTATAAAATAAAAATTCATTATTTAATAGTTTTTGCAATAAAAAAAGCATAGTATAACTGAACTGCACCCCAAAAGTTGGACAAAAAACAACTTTTGGAGGTGCAGTTTTTTTATGACTAAATACTCAAATGAATTTAAAGTTAAAGCAATTAAAATGGTTTTAAAAG
>NZ_CFQVBI010000066.1:0-75086 GCF_986095205.1 Megamonas sp.
AAATTCATTTGAGTATTTAGTCATAAAAAAACTGCACCTCCAAAAGTTGTTTTGTGTCCAACTTTTGGGGTGCAGTTCAATTTTAGTACAGTTCTTTTATCTTCATATTTATATATTATTTACTGATATCTTTCCAAGTACGTTCAAGTTCTTTAACGATTTCAGCATGTTTTTCTTCAGTAAGAGTAACTTTTGTTTTGTAAAGTAATGTTGCGATGAGCATGAATACGATTGGCACAGCAAACATGATTAATTCGAACATCATTTTATTGCTATCAGTAATGCTATCAGCTGTAGCTTTACCAGACATACCAACCCAAACAGCTGTGAAACCAACGATAGCACTTGTTACAGCACCGGATAATTTGTTAACTAATGGTCTGATGGAAAGGATAAGGGATTCATCACGGTGACCAATTTTTAACTGACCATATTCAACAGTATCTGTGATTGTCATTAATACTACTAAGAATACAAGTGGCTGTGGTAAGTTGAATAAACCAGCTGCGATTAATACTAATACAGAATTTGTACCAGCGAAAGCATAGATGAGCAATGCAACGATCATGATTACGATAGAATAGAAGAATAAGTTTCTTCTTTTGAATTTAGTTGTTAATACAGGGAATAAAGCAACTGCTAATAAACCAATGATAACGTTGATAATACCTAAGAAGGATAAATAAGTGGAATCACCTAAAATGTAAGCGAAATAGTACATCTGGAAGGAGTTTACTAAGTCCTGACCGAAGCAGAAGATAAGGAATGTAATAGCGATCCACATTAACTGGTCATTTTTACCTAAGATAGAGAATACTTCTTTGAAAGTTGTTTCTTTTTTGTTTTCACGAAGAGCGGAAGCTTGTTCTTTTGTACCAAGACCAAGGATAACAGCACCTAATAAAGATACACCGCCACCGATTAAAGCGAAAGCTAACCAACCATTAGCATCACCAACACCGCCGTTAGCGTCTTTGGAGAAGAATAATACGATAGGAATAACCATTACTGTTACGAGCTGAGCACCAAATACGGAACCAATACGAGCAAATGTTGCTGTAATTTCACGTTCTTTAGAGTCGAAGGACATTGCTGGAACCATGGACCAAATAGCAACGTCTTTTGCTGAATAGAAGATATCCATTACTAAGTATAAAATAGCAAAGATAATTAAGTAGAGTAATGGATTAGATGTTGTTAAACCACCTAAGTCAGTGAACAAAATTGCTAAGCTTAAAGCTGCTACGAAACCACCAACGATAACCCATGGTTTAAATCTACCCCATCTAGTGTTTGTTTTATCGATAGTGTTACCAATGAATGGGTCAATGAAAAGTTCTGCTACACGAATTACAAGAATTACTGTCATGATGATACCGATCATGTATTCATTATGACTTTGATCTTCTGTGTTGAAAAGATTACTTGTGATAAACATGATAAAGTATGTGCTAACCATCATATAGAAGATATCATGTCCGAAAGTACCGCAAGCATATGATATGCGTTGCATAAGTTTATTACCATTATTACCTGACATTTATAAGTCCTCCTAAATAAAATTATAAATATTTAATAAAAAAATTATTAACAAAACTTATGTAGATAACAGCATCTATGCTGTTACCCTTCTATATTCTTTAGTTCTTTTATTCTTGAACTTTATTAATATATTCAATGATAGCATCTGCTATTTTGTCTAAAGATGCATTGCTAGTATTTACAATTAAATCATAGTTAGAAGCTTCGCCCCATTTTTTACCTGTGTAATAATTGTAGTATCTAGCTCTTTTTTCATTTTCTTCGTTTAATTCTTTTAAAGTTTTACCTTCGTAAACTTCTTTACCTCTTTTTTCTCTATATTCATCGTCTGCACAAACGAAAATGGAGAAATGATTTGGCATATCTTCTAATACATAATCAGCACAACGACCTAAGATAACACATGCTCCATCATTAGCAAGTTTTCTTACTACACTAGCTTCAGATAAGAACATACCTCTGCTGGATTCGCCCATGCGAGTACCGAAAGAATGGAATGGCATGAATGTCAATGTCAATGGATGAACAGTATTTTCTAATTCTAATAAATCCTGTTCAGATAAATCATTGATACCTAATTTAGCTGCTGCTATATGAACAATCTGTCTATCATATAACTTTACATTTAGCTTTTTAGCTAAAATTTCAGCTAATTCACGACCACCGCAACCATACTGTCTACTAACCGTTATTACTGTGTTTTCCTTCATTAAAATCACCTACTCATTTATTTTATTATCAATATGAAATTGATAACGAGTTAATATTTCAAAATACCATATTTTTTATTTATAAATGCAATATTATATCAATAAATAAAACCATATGATTTTTTAGAAAATTCAATTTCATAAAATTGAAAACGGAAAACGTTTACACATTTTGTCAAAATACGAACTTATTTTATACATATCTTAAAGTTCTTGAACAAATGTTTTTTTATATTTTTACAAATTTTCATTTAACTCAGCTTCATTATATTATTCTCATCACTTAAAGTCAATATATATTTCTCAAAAAATTTTTATGTAACAAGCTGGAATTTAATAAAAATCTCAACATAAATACAAAAAACAAACGTTTACATCAACAAATTTACAATCTTGTTATGGTTTAATTATACCCATCTCCCTATATAAAGTCAATATACAATTTTCAAAAAATTATATAAAAAATTAAAATTAATTACAAAAAAAAAGATATGGTTCTAATATCGCTACTAGAACCATATCTTCTTATACTTTTTTCTTCCATTTACAAAAATAATTTTCTACCAAGTCTAAAAAACCAAACAAAAATAGACCTATTAAACTTAAAACTACAATACCTGCGTACATATCTAAATAATTTACACGAAGCCACGAATCCATTATAAAATATCCCATACCATATTTAGTGCCAAATGTCTCTGTAAAAAACAATACTGATATAGCTGTCCCCATTGCTACACGTAAAGATGTAATAAAATTTGGTAATACAGCTGGCCATAGTATATTTAAGAAAATTTGTCTAAAAGATGCACCTAAACTATATAAAGGAAAAAACATTTCTTTTGGTATAGTTTTTATACTATCGCGAATGGCAACTAACACTTGAAAAATCACAATCAAAAATATCATAATAACTTTTGGTAATTCTCCAATGCCAGCTAAAAGCATCAAGATAGGCAATAATGCAATCTTAGGAATAGGATATGTCAGATAAACAATAGGAGCTAAAATCTTATCACATTTTTTATAATATCCCATCATCACCGCTATCGGTACACCAATTATTATAGCTAAAAATACTCCTGCTATAATTCGCCAAAGACTATACAATGCATGAATAGCTATTGTTTGTGTAAAAATATTGCCCAATCTTTCCATTACCAAAACAGGCGAAGGAATAATTGGCAAATGTACGATTATAGATATAACATACCATAAAATAAGCAATAATATCATTGCAGGTAAATAAAAATACCATGATTTATCTTTCATTCTTACTACCTGCTTTCTTCAAATAATTTCTTATTTCTTTACTTAGTGAACTAAAGATTTCTCTATCACGAAAATTCTTATCACTAAATAAAGGATTATCGATTATTTTATAAATACCTCCAGGTGCACTAGTCATCACTATTATTTTTTGCCCTAAATATAAAGCTTCTTCTACATAATGCGTAACTAATATAGTAGAAACTTTCTGCTTCTGCCATAAATCAATGAATACATCTTGCATCTCTTCTCTTGTAATAGCATCTAAAGCAGAAAAAGGTTCATCCATTAATAATAAATCAGCTTTTAAAGCAAAAGCTCTAGCTAAACTTACGCGTTGTTGTTGACCACCACTTAAATTATTAGGATAGCGATTTAATAAATTACTTAATCCTAAATTATCTACTAAATTTTGAGGTAAACCTTGTTTAGCTTCTTTTTTTATTTTTAAACCTAATAAAATATTTTCTTTTACAGTAAGCCATGGCAATAATCCATAATTTTGAGGAATAAAACCTATAGTTTGTTTTTTAGGGGAAGGATTTTCGCCATTTATTTGCACTAAACCCTGATAATTTTTTTGTAGTCCTGCCAAAACATTCAATAAGGTAGATTTCCCACAACCAGAAGGACCAATCACTGCACAAGTTATCCCTGTTGGCAAATTTAAATTAATATCTTCTAATATATTTGTATCATCATATCTTACATAAAGTCTATCTACGGTAATCATTTCGTTAAAATATCACTTACTATATCTTCATAATTATATTTTTCAGTTATTAATTCTTTTTTATTGAGCCAATTTATAGATTTATCCCAATCAGATTTTTCTGGTAATGCAGCTTTCATGTATTTTGGCATAACTAAAGCATCTTTAGTTGCTGGTGGTAATCCTGCTGTTTCAATAACTAAATCCATATATTCTTCTTGAGGTGTAGAATTTAAATATTCTATAGCTTTATCATAAGCTCTATACATAGCTTTTATAGCTTCTTTTTTATTTTCTACGCTATCATTTGTAAATACCATTACGCCTGGATTTATTTTCATAGCTTCAGAAGAATTTACTAAATAACTGCCATTTTTTACAGCGATACTGCCCATAGGTTCAGGAAGTACTGCACCATCTAATTTACCATTTTGTAACATTTCTAATCTTGTAGGTATCTGTGGAATTACTGTCTTATTGATATCTGCTTCAGTCATATTGTTTTGTGCAAGCATTTCATCTAAAACAAATTCAATAATAGTATTTTTAGATACGGATATATTCTGACCTTTCATTTCCGCTAAAGATTTAGCAGTATTGCCAGTACCTGCAATTAAACAGTAATTGCCATTAGTAGAAGAAGTTATTTTTACATCAAATCCTCCAGCTTTAGCAAATCCTGCTGCTAGCATATCAGATACGCCACCATCTAAATTGCCACTTTGAAGGGCACTATCTCTATCCATAGCACTTTTAAAATGCTGTAGCTCTACGTCTACACCTTCTTCTTTAAAATAGCCTTTTTCTTGAGCAATAATAAATGGTATGGAATCAATGTCTGGCATCAATCCAATTTTTAAAGTTTCTGTTTTTGTATTATCTGCTACTTCTTTTTCATCTGTAGTTGAACCACAAGCTGTGCATAGCATAGATAAAATACAAATTGCTACTAATAATAATTTTTTCAAAGCATTCATTCCTTTCTTATATAATATATGCATATGCTTAACTATTTAATTAATCCTTTTATATCATATAAAAAAAACTTAATTCATGCAATAAAAAACTGACGCTAATAAATAGCGTCAGTTTTATTTTATCAGCACGAAATATTATTTACCTGCTAATTTTTTATATCCTTCAAGACGTTCTTTTGCATCTTTTTCTGTTTTTGCAAATAATTCATCTGCAATTTCAGGGAATGCACGTTTTAAGGATGTATAACGAACTTCACCTTGAATAAATTCTTGGAAGTTTCCTGTTGGTTCTTTAGAGTCTAAGCTGAATGGATTTTTATCTGTGCCACGTAATTCAGGATTATAACGATAAGTAGCCCAGTAACCAGCTTCAACAGCACGTTTAGTTTCAAGTTGGCTCTTACCCATACCTGCACGTAAACCATGGTTGATACATGGAGCATATGCAATGATAAGAGATGGTCCTTTGTAAGCTTCTGCTTCAGCAATAGCTTTTAAAGTTTGGTTTTTATCGTAACCCATAGCAATCTGTGCTACATATACATAACCATAGCTCATTGCCATCATGCCGATATCTTTTTTCTTAGTACGTTTACCAGTAGCGGCAAATTGAGCAATAGCAGCAGCTGGAGTAGCTTTAGAGGACTGTCCACCAGTATTTGAGTAAACTTCTGTATCGAGAATTAATACGTTAACATCTTCACCAGAAGCAAGTACATGGTCAAGACCGCCATAACCGATATCATAACCCCAACCGTCACCACCAATGATCCATTGGGAACGTTTTACAAAGAAATCTTTTTTATCATAGATTTCATTTAAGAGTGCATTATCGCCTTTTTCTACTTCAAGAAGTTCAGTCAATTTTTCAGCGCGTTCACGGCTGCCTTCACCTTCATTGATGTTAGCTTGCCAATCAGCAAATGTAGCTTTGAGTTCATCACTGCCAAGACCTTCTTCTAAAGCTTGAGTGATTTTTGAAGATAATGTTTCACGAACAGCTTTTGTTCCAAGGAACATACCTAAACCATATTCTGCGTTATCTTCAAATAAGGAGTTAGCCCAAGCAGGACCTTGTCCTTTATGGTTTTTAGTGTATGGCATAGATGGTGCAGAACCGCCCCAAATAGAAGAACAGCCTGTAGCATTAGCTACCATCATACGATCACCAAAAAGCTGAGTGATGAGTTTTACATATGGAGTTTCACCACAACCAGCACAAGCACCGGAGAATTCTAAGAGTGGTTGTTCGAACTGACTACCTTTGAGAGTAGTTTTCTTCATAGGATTTTTCTTAGGTGCAACTTTTGTAGCATCAACAGCATAATCAAATTCAGCTTGTTTTGCAAGTTGAGTTGCAATAGGTTTCATAGCAAGAGCAGAACCTTTTGGAGCTGGACAAATATCAGCACAGTTACCGCAACCTGCACAATCTTTTGCAGAAATAGTGATTGCAAAATTTAAGCCTTTAGCACCAAGAGCTGGTTTGGATTTCATTGTTTCTGGAGCATTAGCTACTTCTTCATCTGTCATAAGTACTGGACGAATTGCAGCATGTGGACATACGAAGGAGCATTGGTTACACTGAATACATTTATCAATATCCCATTCTGGAACATTAATAGCGATACCGCGTTTTTCATAAGCAGCAGTACCTACTGGGAATGTACCATCTTCAATACCTTTGAAAGCACTTACAGGAAGTTTATCGCCTTCTTGACGGTTCATTGGATTTTGGATATTTTTAATGAAATCAGGAATATTAGCATTTGCATCATCAGCATCTTTAGCATCTTTCCAAGAAGCTGGAACTTCTACTTTATGAAGAGCTTCGATACCTTTGTCGATAGCGCCATTATTCATATCAACGATATGTTGACCTTTTTTACCATAAGAAGTAACAACTGCATCTTTAAGATATTTAACAGCTTCATCAATAGGAATGATATTTGCAAGTTTAAAGAATGCAGACTGCATAACCATGTTAAAGCGACCGCCAAGACCGAGTTCTTGAGCAATTTTAACAGCGTTTACAGTGTAGAAGTTAATATTATTTTCTGCAATATAACGTTTCATATATGCAGGGAGTTTTTCTGTTAATTCTTCATCAGTCCAAAGTGTATTTAATAAGAATGTACCATTTGGTTTTAAACCAGCAAGTAAATCATATTTATCTACATAAGACTGTTGAGAACAGGAAATGAAGTTTGCTTTATTGATGAGATATGGAGACATAATTGGTTTTTTACCAAAACGCAAGTGAGACATTGTTACCCCACCAGATTTTTTGGAGTCATATGCAAAATATGCCTGTGCATACATATCTGTTTTATCGCCGATGATTTTAACAGCACTTTTATTTGCACCTACAGTACCATCAGAACCTAAGCCCCAGAATTTGCAAGCAGTTGTTCCTTCTGGTGTAAGGTCGATATCTTCATGATATTCTGGTAAAGAAGTGAAAGAAACATCATCATTGATACCAATAGTAAAGCCATTTTTAGGAGCATCTTTTTTGAGTTCATTATAAACTGCAAAGATTTGATCTGGAGTAACGTCTTTACCACCAAGACCATAACGACCACCAACGATTGTTGGACGTAAATCGCTATTATAAAGAGCGGACTGAATTTCAAGATATAAAGGTTCACCGATAGAACCAGCTTCTTTTGTACGGTCCATAACAGCAATTTTCTTAACAGTTTTTGGAAGTGCATTTAAGAAATGTTTTACAGAGAATGGTCTGTAAAGGTGAATGGATACAACACCGACTTTTTCGCCTTTTGCATTCAAGTAATCAACAACTTCCATAGCTGTATCACATAAAGAGCCCATAGCAATGATTACGCGATCAGCATTTGGATCACCATAGTAGTTGAATAATTGATAGTTACGACCTGTTAATTTATTGATTTCAGCCATAGCATCTTCAACCATCTGTGGAACAGCTTCATAATAAGGATTTGCAGATTCTTGACCTTGGAAATAAATATCAGGGTTTTGGCTAGTACCACGAATTACTGGATGATCTGGATTTAAAGCATTATGACGGAATTTATTTACAGCTTCCCAATCAAGCATTTTGCCTAAATCTTCATAATCTAAAACTTCGATTTTTTGAATTTCATGAGAAGTTCTAAAACCATCAAAGAAGTTTACAAATGGTACACGACTTTTGATAGCTACAAGGTGAGCAATAGCACTTAAGTCCATAACTTCTTGAACACTAGCTTCAGCAAGCATAGCGCAACCAGTTTGACGAACTGCCATAACATCACGTTGGTCACCAAAAATATTAAGAGAAGATGTTGCAAGAGCACGAGCACTTACATGGAATACACCTGGGAGCAATTCACCAGCAATCTTATACATATTAGGAATCATTAATAAAAGACCCTGAGAAGCAGTATAAGTAGTAGTTAATGCACCAGCCTGGAGAGAACCATGTACTGTACCAGCAGCACCTGCTTCAGATTGCATTTCTACAACACGTACTTTTTGACCGAAAAGGTTTTTCTTACCTTTTGCTGCCATTTCATCTACAACTTCTGCCATTGGAGATGATGGAGTAATTGGATAAATAGCTGCTACATCTGTAAATGCATAAGATATATACGCCGCAGCAGTATTACCATCCATAGTTTTCATATGTTTGCTCATATTTTCAAATAAGCTCCCTTCTATATATATATACCCTTTTATAGGCATTTTAAACTATAACACATATTTATGATACAACTTTTTATAATATTTTTCAACTATGAATATACCTTTTATATCTATAATTTATCAGTGGTAAATCCATACTCATATAGAAAATTTTATAAACTATTATCATCTATAAGTTTCAATTCTTCACTGGAAAATGCTATATTGTTCATTGCTTCTAAATTCATTAAAATCTGTTCTGGCTTTGATGCACCTATCAAAACACTTGTAACTATGTTATCTTTTAAAATCCAAGCCAATGCCATCTGAGCTAAACTTTGACCACGCTGTTTTGCTATTTCATTTAAATTAGCAATCTGCATTAATTTTTTTTCTGTCAAAATTTCAGCTTTCAAAAATCTTCCATCAGTTTTTATGCGACTATCTTCAGGAATACCTTTCAAATATCTATTTGTCAACAATCCTTGTGCTAATGGGCTAAAAGCTATAATACCTTTATTTAATTTATGTGCCATTTCCTTCAAGCCATTGTTTTCAATAGTTCTATCGAAAATGGAATAACGATTTTGATTGATGATAAATGGACAATGCATTTGAGTTAAAATCTCACTAGCTTTTGCCAAAGTTTCACCATCATAATTTGATAAACCTACATATAAAGCTTTTCCACTTTGTACTATTTGATTTAATGCTCCCATAGTTTCTTCAAGTGGAGTGTCTTTATCCATGCGATGATGATAAAAAATATCTACATACTCAAGACCCATGCGTTTTAAACTTTGGTCTAAACTAGCAATCAAATATTTTCTACTGCCCCAGTTGCCATAAGGGCCTTCCCACATATCATAGCCAGCTTTTGTACTGATTAATAATTCATCACGGTATTTTTTCAAATCTTGTTTTAAAATTCTACCAAAATTTATTTCTGCACTACCATAAGGAGGGCCATAATTATTTGCCAAATCAAAATGAGTTATGCCATTATCAAAAGCAGTGAAACAAAGTTTTTGCATAGTTTTAAAATCATTGTTATCACCAAAATTATGCCAAAGTCCCAAAGATACTCTTGGCAATTTCAAACCGCTTTTACCACATCTAGCATATTCTAACTTATTATATCTGTCTTTGTCTGCTATATACATGAAAAACGCCCCTTTACTTTTAGTCAATATCTTTTTTATAATTATCATAATACTAATTCAAGTACGCTTTAAGTCAAGATATTACTATGATAAAGGGGCTTTATTATGGATAAACAATATTCAATTCGTGAAGTATCAGCCAAATTCAATCTGCCAGCTTCCACGCTTCGCTATTATGAAGAAGTAGGCATTTTAACTGATATTCCTCGCAATTCATCAGGAAAACGCATTTATTTAGAAAAACATATCAATCGTTTAAAAACTATCTGCTGTTTTAAAAATACTGGTATGAGTATCGCTCAACTACAAGAATTTTTTCAATATGAGCAGCAAGAGCCTTCACATATTGATGATATTTTAAAATTATTGACCAATCAAAAAAATCATATTCTAGCACAATTAGCAAAAATGCAACACGATTATAAGCATATTCAAAAAAAATTAGCTTATTATCAAGCTATGAAAACAGCTGTGGATAATCATACTGCTCTACCTAATTGGCAAGATTATAAATGCGATAATTGAAATATAAGCTATAATAATTTAACTAGAAATTTTTCCTTAAATTATTATAGCTTTTTTATTTATAATTTAACTTTCATAGTTTCAGGATTGCACAATTGCATAGGTGTGCCTTCTTTTACTATATTAAAACCTAATTTTTGATAAAAACTAACATTTTTCTTTTCATCAGGCATCAATTCAATATAAAGATAATCTTTATATTTATTTTTTATCATCTCTACTAAATTGCTGGCAATACCTTTACCTTGATATTTAGGATTTACTAATACATAGTGAATATATGCTGTAAATATGCCATCATCTAAAGCTCTAGCTAAGCCTACTAATTTATTATTTTCCCACGCAGTAAATACCGTTGGCGAATTAATTAATGCTGTATATAATTTATCAGGATTACTAGCCGATAATTGCCAATCAACAGATAAAAACAATTCTATTATATTTTCTTTCGTAAAATCTTTTTCATCTTTATAAATGATTTCCATAAAATCAAAATCCCTACATCATTCTTTGACTAAAAATTTTTGTACAGCACTGCCATTTAAATAATTACATAGACGACCTTGATAAAGATTTTTTTCTTCCATTTCTTTTACAATTTCATCACGAATTTTCCACCAACCTGTCTGCCAATTACTAAATAAAGTATTTTCAGCTGGCGCTCTACCAATTAATCGCTGTAAAACAATATTTGGAGATAAATGTTCTAAGAAATCAATTACTCTTTGTTTATAATGCTCACAGGAGATAATTTCAAATTCTTTATTTTCATATTGCTGAGCCATTTTTGTATTTTTTACGATATAAAGTGCATGTAATTTCACCTGATCAACGCCGAGTGCAGAAATCACTCTAGCAGTTTCAATCATATCTTTATCATCGTCCCATGGTAAATCTAAAATCACATGAGTACAACATAATAATCCATAACGCTTTATACGCAATACTGCATCAATATATTCTGCCAAACCATGACCGCGATTTATTTTTTCTAAAGTCTTATAATTTATTGTTTGTAAACCTAATTCTACACAAATATCAATATTTTTTTCTTTAGCAATTCTAGCTAAGATTTCTAAATAAACATCATTTATGCAATCTGGTCTTGTCGCTATATAAATAGCCACTATATCATCACTAGCACATGCTTCTAATACATATTTTTCTAATTGTTCTGGTGGCATATACGTATTACTGAAATTTTGGAAATACGGTATGAATTTTTTTGCCTTATACTTAGGCACTATATGAGCCTTATTCATGCGAATTTGTTCTGTTACAGATAATTCTGGTGGTAAATTTTCATAACCTGCACCGATGCTACCACAAAAAGTACAGCCAAATTTCCCACATGAACCATCACGATTAGGGCAAGTAAGTGGTAACCCTATAGGCAATTTATAAACTTTCTCGCCATAACGCTGTTTTAAATAATCGGAAAAAGCATAATATATCATTATAAATTTATATCTCCTTGTTTTATTTCTTGATAAAATACTCCACCATCTTCATAGGCAAAAATCATTGCATTTTCTTTTGCTTTTATTTGACATGATTTCGCTTCATTCATATCATAGGCAAAAACTTCTATCGAAAATTTCTTTTTCAAATCGCGCCATGATTTAAATTGATAATTATTAATATAAGCTAGTGCTTTTTCACTCATATAAAAATCATCTGTTACTTTTTTATCTACTTCTTTCCATGGCAACATATCTATTTTTATCTTACCTTTATCTGTCAATAAAGCATCAAATTTCAATACATTATAAATATATTCTTTATCTTTTATCTTAGAATTTTGCTCAATAAAATCATATAAAAATACATATAAATTCTTAGGAGCGTGTGGTGCTAAATGCAATTTTTTAGCTTGCCAATATTGAGCAAAGTCAGCAAAAAATGTATAGGCATCTTGATTATATTGTTTGATTAAATTAATAATCGTATATTTAAAACGACCAGCATTATAATATAATTCCAATACATCTACAAAAATCTGTAATTTTCGCATAGTGGCATAATCCATATATTTATTGCTTATTACTTGATATGGTGCTTGTGGCATATATACATAATCATGCTCTTGTATTAAATCATTCATTGCTGCACCTTTTAATAATTTCAAAAAGCCCACTTGAAGCATATCCGCTTGCAATAAATATACATCATTAAAAGATTTTGCAAAAGAAGTAATATCTTCATAAGGAAGACCAATAATTAAATCCACATGCAGATGAATATTTCCATAAGCCATGATAGATTTTATATTATTTGTCATTTCTTCCCATGGATTTGCCCTACTTATCTGACCTAAAGTTTTTAAATTCGTAGATTGAATACCTATTTCAAATTGTACTCTACCCTTTGGCATTTTCTTAAGTACAGCCTTGATTTCATCATCAATATGGTGAGCTACTATTTCAAAATGAAAATTAGTTCTACAATCTTGTTTAGCAATAAATTCTAAAATCGGTAAATAATGCTTTTTATCTGCATTAAAAGTTCTATCTACAAATTTTACCTGACGAACATTATGTTTTATAAAATAACTTAGTTCGGCAAAAACTTTATCTAAAGAGCGATATCTTACACCTTTAGTCGCACAAGATAGGCAATATTTACAAGAATAAGGACAACCTCTTGAACTTTCATAATAAATTATCTTATCCTTTAAATTTTCGATATCATTATCATCATAAGGGAAAATTATTTCATCTAAATCACTTACAGTAACGGCAATATTCTCATCAATAGTATCATCACTATTTCTCTTTGCTATACCAGCGATTTTAATTTCTTCATTATTTTTTTCATCTAATAAAGCTTGCAATAAATCATGAAAAGCTTTTTCACCTTCGCCACGCACTACAAAATCCACCATAGGAAAATCCTGCATAAATTCTTTTGTAGCATATGAAACTTCTGGCCCGCCACAGATAATTTTACAATTTGGCAATAATCTATGCACAAGTGGCAACAATTGTTTCACTAATTCAATATTCCAGATATAACAAGAAATTCCCAATATATCTGGTCTAGCATCAAATATCTGATTAGCAATATCAATCAAATGATTATTTATAGATACTTCTAGCATCTCTATATCACAAGATAAATCTTGACAATTTTTGTATATATAGCGAATTGCCAAAGATGAATGTATATATTTTGCATTTATCGCTGTCAATAAAACTTTCATAAAAACTCCTCTTAACTTAATCTCTTATTTTTATCATCTTATTATTAAAATCTCATATCATAAAATAATACCTATATTATTATATATGTACAATGTATTTTTAGCAAAAACTAATGCAAGCCACTATTATTAATGATATAATAGCACTGTTACAATAATTTAGTAACTCTATAAAATTAATAAGGGGAAGTATAAATGAAACTCGTTATAACTGTTATCGGAAAAGACCGTGTAGGCATCATTGCCACTGTAAGTAATGTTCTTGCTGAAAACAAAGTAAATATTATCAGCATCAACCAAAATATTATGAATGGCTTTTTCAATATGGTTCTAATTGCTGAAATGACTGACAAAAACATTAAATTACAGGATTTACAAAAACTCCTCAAAGAAAAAGGTGCTCAGCTTAACGTAGATATCAAAGCTCAACATGAAGATATCTTCAATGCTATGCATACAATCGGCTAATTTTAAATATTCTTTATTAATTAACTGAAGAATTTAGGAGGAACTTTTGTGATTACTATTAATGATATTTTAGAAACTAATCGTATGATAACAGAAAATAAATTAGATGTTCGTACGATTACATTAGGACTTAGTCTTCGTGATTGTGCTCACCCTAATTTAAAACAATTTTGTGATAATGTTTATGACAAAATCACAAAATCTGGTGAATTCTTAGTAAAAACCGGTGAAGATATTTCTAGTGAATATGGTATTCCCATTATTAATAAACGTGTTTCTGTAACTCCTATTGCTATTGCTGCTGAAGCCTGCAAGACAGATACTTATGTTCCTGTTGCTGAAGCAATGGATAGAGCTGCTAAAGAAATTGGTATTGATTTCATCGGCGGTTTTTCTGCTCTTGTTGAAAAAGGTTATACAAATGGTGATAGAATTCTCATCAATTCCATTCCACAAGCTTTAGCTACTACAGACTTAGTTTGCTCTTCTGTAAATCTAGGTTCTACAAAAGCAGGTATCAATATGGACTGCGTTCGTGAAATGGGTGAAGTAGTAAAACGCACTGCTGAACTTACTCGCGACCGTGAAGCTATTGGTTGTGCTAAACTCGTTATCTTCTCTAATGCTCCTGGAGATAATCCATTTATGGCTGGTGCTTTCCATGGTGTTAGTGAAGCTGAAAAAGTAGTAAGCGTTGGCGTAAGTGGCCCTGGTGTTGTAAAACATGCTCTTGAAGATTTAAAAGGTGCAGATTTTACACAAGTTGCTGAAACAATTAAAAAGACTGCATTCAAAATCACTCGTGTAGGTCAATTAGTAGCTAAAGAAGCTTCTCGTCGTCTTGGCGTACAATTTGGTATTATCGATTTATCCTTAGCACCAACTCCTGCTGTTGGTGATAGTGTTGCTCATATCTTAGAAGAAATGGGTCTTGAATCTTGTGGTGCTCCAGGTACAACAGCAGCTCTTGCTTTATTAAATGACGCTGTAAAAAAAGGTGGCTTAATGGCTTCCTCTCATGTTGGTGGTTTAAGTGGTGCTTTCATTCCAGTAAGTGAAGACGCTGGTATGATTGATGCTGTAAGCTGTGGAAGTCTTTCTATTGAAAAATTAGAAGCTATGACATGCGTTTGCTCTGTAGGTCTTGATATGATCGCTATCGCAGGAGATACTCCATCTGCTACAATCTCTGGTATCATCGCAGATGAAGCTGCTATCGGTATGATTAATAATAAAACTACTGCCGTTCGTGTTATTCCTGTTCCTGGTAAAAAAGTTGGCGATACTGTTAACTTTGGTGGTTTACTCGGTCATTGCCCTATTATTAAAGTTCGCAGTGAATATAGTTCTGATGCATTTATTGCTCGTGGTGGTCGTATTCCTGCACCTGTACGTAGCTTAACAAATTAATTTAAAAAAATTTTAAAAAAGTTGTTGACAAACACGTAATATATAGATATAATATTAAATGTTCTCAAGGAACGCGCCCATAGCTCAGCTGGATAGAGCACACGCCTTCTAAGCGTGCGGTCGCAGGTTCGAATCCTGCTGGACGCACCACTTTGAAATCAGAGCCTTAGCAATAGCTAAGGCTTTTTTGTTATCTAAATATAAAATTTTAATTCATAAATAAAAAGAGACTCTATAAATTTTTTATCATTTATAAAGTCTCTTATTTTTTTATTTAACTTCAATCATCATAGCACGAACTACATTTGGTATATCATATTTTCTTTTCCCTGCACCTATACCAATTTTCTTTATGATAAATTCTTCTGGCAATTTATCTTCTGTTTGAATACCTGCAATAATAGCAGCCCCTGTTGGAGTAATTAATTCCCCTTTTATCTGTGTATAATGTAATCTTAAACCATGTTCTATAGCAATATTTACTACAGCTGGCACAGGAATAGGAATTTGACCATGTTGACAACGCACAAAGCCTTGACCTTCATATATCTTTGGACAAACAACTCTATCTATATTTAATTTATCTATACATACAGCAGCAGCTACTATATCTACTATTGAATCCACTGCTCCTACTTCATGGAAATGAACTTCATCAATACTTACACCATGAGCTTTTGCTTCTGCATTAGCAATAATATTAAAAATTCTTATTGCTATTTCTTTTGCTCTATCTGTTATTTGTGATTTATTAATTATTTCTACAATTTCTTTTAAACCACGATGTTCATGGTGATGATGATGTTCATGACTATGATTATGGTGATGAGCCTCATGATGTTTACTATGTAAGTAATTCATATCATGGTCATGATTATCTATATCCAAAATTACATTAAAATCACAAGCCTCAAGTGCCATTTTTTTCACACGGCTAATTTCTATTTTATAACCATCTAGTGGTAATGTTTGTAAATTTTCCATTAAATAATTTTTATCTACACCTAAATCTAATAACGAAGCTACAAACATATCTCCACTAATACCGGCATAACATTCTAAATACAATATATTATTCATAATCTAGCTCCTTTGTCTTCTATCTACATTATATATTAACTGTTAAACTTAACTTCATGTCAATAAAAAAATGAAAAAACCTACTATAATAATTTAAATAAATTTTAAATCATCATAATAGGCTTTTTTGTTATTTCATATAATTTTGTGCTTGCTCATTTAATTTTTCTATTACTTCTTTAGATAATAAACGTTCACCATAAGGATAAGCCACTCTATTTTCCTTATCTATATGTCTACGAAGTAAATAAACATAAGACATTGTATTTGTAACTATCGCTAATTTCAATTTTACTGTAGGATCTTTTTGATACGCTTTCAACGCATTTTCCAATTCCCATACATATAATCTAGCTAAATTATGTTCTACAATCATACCATGATTTACTAAATTATTTGCCATCTCATCTTTCGTTTCAAGCATAGCTTTGAATAAAAGTTCTTCTTCTTTTTGATGATGAGTTTTATCTGCATATACACGGATAAATTCTATAGCTTTTGTATATTCTTCAATAGATATTTCATTTTTTTCCATCAAATCTATTGCCATAATTTCAAATTTATCTACAAATTTACTGATATTATCATGTTCTTCTCTTAAAATTTCAAATATATTCATCAAATAGCCTCTCCTAAATAACAAAAAATTTATACTCAATTAACAATCATCTAAATTTCATATATCATTATATAATAAATCATATTAAGCATATGTTGTTTTTCCAACATATTTTTAAAAACTTATAAAAAATTTCCATAGTATATACTAAATGATTATAATAAAATAAAGATTAGAGGTGATTTCATGTACAAACGTAAATATAAAGAAAAATTTCCTGTTATTGCCATTTGTTATGATTTTGATAAGACTTTATCACCTAAAGATATGCAAGCTCAAGGCTTTATTCAAGATATAGGCTATGATGTAAATAATTTCTGGGAAGAATCAAATGCTTTGGCAAAAGCCAACGATATGGATACAAATTTAGCTTATATGTATAAAATGGTAGAAAAATCTCAAGGAAATTTCCGTTTAGATAAAAAAATACTTGCTGATTATGGAGCCAAAGTTGAACTTTTTCCTGGCGTCAAAACATGGTTCAAACGCATTCGCGATTATGGCAAAAAACATAATATCATCATTGAGCATTATATTATCTCAAGTGGCTTAAAAGAGATGATTGAAGGTACTGTCATGGCTCAAGCTGGTGAATTTGAAAAAATCTATGCAAGCTCATTTTATTTTGATGATAATGGCATAGCCAAATGGCCCGCTCAAGCCGTCAATTATACAAATAAAACACAATTTCTCTTTCGCATTGAAAAAGGTTTTTTAGATATAAATGACCCTGCGGTAAACGATTCTATACCTGAAGAAAAAATTCGTGTGCCCTTTAGAAATATAGTCTATATTGGCGATAGTGAAACAGATATTCCTTGTATGAAACTAGTAAATAGCTATGGTGGTCATTCTATCTGCGTATATAATCCTCAATTATCTAATATGGATAAAGTCATTAAACTATTTACTGAAAATCGCATCAAATATTTTGCTCCTGCTGATTATAATGAAAATAGTAAACTTGACTTACTCATAAAAACAATTATTGATAAAACTGTTGCCTTTGAAAAATTAAATCAATGCTATTTAAACGATAAAAAAATATTAACTACAAAATAACTTAAAAATCTCTCTTTATAATATCTATTAAAAGAGAGATTTTATTTTTAAGTTAAAAATGAACATAGCATGTGTTCATAACATGTCTTAACATTTCAAAATTATCTAAATATAATAAAAGTATAGTAATTGACAGGAGGTGAAATAAATCTAATGCCAATACAAAATAAACGTATCTTATCTATTTTAAAAATACTAAATAAACATAAAAAAGCTATTTCAGGTGAAAATCTAGCTAATCTTATTGGAGTTAGTCGTAGCACTATACGAAGAGATATTAAAGACTTAAACTCAAGTATCCAAAAATATGGTGCTCATATATTATCAGAAGCAGGCAATGGTTACAAATTAGTTATTGATGAGCAAGAAAAATATTCGGTTCTCACTGAAAAATATAAATTAAATTCATATATTAACTATACAGGTGACAATATTGTTCCTTTTGATTATAATGATAGAATTTCTTTTATAATTGCTAGAATTTTATTAAATTCTTTACACAACAAAATAGTTAATCAAGAAGAATTAGCCGAAGAATTATTTATTAGCTTGTCTACATTAAAAAAATATTTAACAGATATAAAGAAAAGCTTAGCACGTTTTAATCTTGAACTCATATCAGACAGATTTAATGGTATAAAAATAAATGGAAATGAAACAAATATACGTTACTGCATTTCTGAATATATATTTAATAGAGATGATTTAATTAATTTTACCAATAATAAATTTGTAAAAGATATCTTTTCTCAAGAAGAAATCAATTCTGTTAAACATATTTTAATGAAAGTTATCTTAAAACATAACATACGCCTAACAGATATTGCTTTCAAAAATCTTTTAGTTCACATAATAATTATTATGTGTCGTTCAAATAGAGAAAATACTGTTGAATATACTTTAAATGAACGAAAAAAATTAGAACAATCTTCTTATTTTTCATCAGCAAAAGAAATATTATCTATCATTCAACAACAACTAGGCGTAGATATAAGTAACGAAAGCTATTATTTAACCCAACATTTTATAGCTAGTCAAAAATTTATAGAATCAACTAAAACTAGAAATAATTGTCAACAATTAATATCTAATATATTAAAAAAAATCAAATTAAATACAAATATTGATTTATCTGATGATAATGAACTTATTTCTGGTCTTACTATTCACCTAATTGCGGCAATTAACAGATTAAAATTTAATATGAATATCCGCAATGGTATCTTAGAATCTATAAAAAATAATTATCCATTAGCTTTTGAAATGGCGATAATTGCTAGTGAAGTAATCGAACAAGAAGAAAATGTTAAAACAAATGAAAACGAAATTGGTTTTTTAGCCATCCATTTTGGTGCCTCATTAGAACGTAATAAATTAAACGAAGAAATGGGCAAAACAGCTATTATTGTATGTGCTACAGGTCTTTCTACTGCTCTTTTATTAAAAAGTAAACTACAAAGACGATTTGGTGGTATTTTAAAAATCACTCGTGTTATGAGTTTTTATGAATTAACTGAGCAAATTATAAACAGTGTTGATTTTATATTTTCTACAGTTCCTATTCCAAAACTAGATAATAAAAAATTTATTTTAGTAGAACCTATTATGACAGAAGATGATTTACTTTCAGTAGAAAAACAACTTAATAAAAATGAAGAAAATAATTTCACTAATTATCGTTTATTTTTTAAAGAAGATTTATTTTTCCCTTCTTTAGAAGCTACATCTTCATATAATGCTATTGAACAACTAGCTGATGCTATGATTCAACATGGTTATATTGATAATCAAGTTAAACAATCAATATTTGAACGTGAAAATATGGCTTCTACTGAAATTGGTGGTATGATTGCTATACCTCATGCCTTAGAAAATCATATGTCAGAAGTTACTATTTCTGTAGGTGTCTTAAAAAATCCTATTATTTGGAATAAAGAAAAAGTACAAGTAATATTTTTATTAAGTATTCCTAAACATTTATACAAATTATGGGAAAATATTTTTAAAAGTATCTATAAAGCTTTTATAGAAAAATATGGTTCCTATAAATTAGTTACAGACCCAAAATTTGAAACACTAATGCAATTATTAAATAATATAGATTAGGAGGTTTTTTAATGTTAACGGATATTGTAAGTCCAGATAAAATTTTATTACATCAATCGGTTTCTGATTGGCAACAAGCTATAACTGTAGCTGCAAAACCACTTCTTGATAGTAAATATATTTATCCTGAATATATTACTGCTATGATTGATGCAGTAAAAAATTATGGACCATATATTGTTATTGCTAAAGGAGTGGCTCTTGCGCATGCTCGAAGTGAAGATGGTGTAAAGAGCATGGGATTAAGTATTATGACGACTAAGGATCCTATTAATTTTGGTAATCCTGAAAATGATCCTGTAAAAATAATTTTTTGCTTAGCTGCTCCAGATCCAACAACTCATCTTGATGTTATGAGATCATTAGTTAATGTTATTAACGAAAATTGGAAAATCGAACAACTATCAAAAATTGATAATATTGAACAATTTATTTCTATATTAAATAAATTTGAACAAAATGCTTAATAACTATTATTTCTTAAATATATCTATAAACTTATTTATTAAAATTTAAATTAATATTAAAAAGATGTAAAAAGGAGATTTTATTATGAAAAAACCTAAAATTTTAATGGTATGTGGTGCTGGTCTTGGTAGTAGTTTTGCTTGTCAAATGACTGTTGAAACTGTTTTAGCTCAAATTGGTGCAGAAGCAAATTTAGATCATTGTGATATTTCTTCAGCTGTTTCTATGCGACCTGATATTATATTAACAGCTTCTAATTTTAAGACTCAATTTGAAAAATTTAATATTGATCCAAATGAAACAAAACTTATTTATTTAAAAAATATTGTAAGTAAAGATGAAATTAAAGAAAAACTTACTCCTGTACTTAAAGAAATAGGTGCTTTATAAACTAACTAAAGGAGGCTTCTTTTTATGGAAATTATTAATTTTATAATCAATAACATCCTTACTCAAGCTGGTATTACTCTAGCTTTAATTGCCTTATTGGGATTAATTCTCCAAAAAAAATCTTTTGGAAATTGCTTGAGCGGTGCATTTAAAACCCTTCTTGGATTTATGGTTCTATCAGCTGGTTCTGCAATTATCGTTGGCAGTTTAACTTATTTTGGAAAAATTTTTACAGAAGGTTTTGGTTTACGTGGTATTATTCCTTCAATCGAAGCTATTAATGGTCAAGCTATGAATAAGCTCGGTTTAGGAAGCCAAATTGCATTTACATTCTTAGCTATATTTATTGTAAATATTATTTTAGCACGTATTACCAAATGGAAATATATATTTTTAACTGGTCAAGCTCTTTTATGGATGGCTACTATGTGTACAGCTTTTGGTTATTTTGCTGGATTTAGAGGTTTTACTCTGGTAATCATAGGTGGTATCATCGGTGGTATTTTTGCTGTTGCTATGCCAGCTATAGCTCAACCCATCATAAGAAAAATAACCGGTAGTAATGATATTGCTTTAGGACATTTCTGCACAATTGGTTATCTTGTAGAAGCTGGTGTTGCTAAACTTGTTGGTAATCCTAAAGATTCTGTTGAAGAAATAAAACTACCTAAACAATTTGAATTTTTACAAGATACGTATTTATCCGTAATGGTAGTAATGGTTCCGCTCTATATCATTACAGCATTATTTGCTGGTCCTGCATTTTGTCAAGATTTATCTGGTACTACAAATTATTTAGTATTCGCCTTTCTACAAGCAATTCAATTTGTAGTTGGTGTATATGTACTCTTATCTGGTGTTCGTTTAATATTAGGTGAAATTGTTCCTGCATTCCGTGGTATTGCTATGAAATTAGTTCCAAATGCAATTCCTGCTCTCGATTGCCCTGTATTATTCCCTTATTCTCCAAATGCAGTAATTTTAGGATTTATTACAACAACAATTGGTACAATTATTGCTATGTTCATATTACCAGTTTTTGGATTAGCTATGATTTTACCTGGTATGTTAACTAACTTCTTTGCTGGTGGTACTGCAGGTATATTTGGTAATGCTGTTGGTGGTAAACGTGGAGCAATTATTGGTGGTATTGTTCATGGCTTCTTCATTACACTTCTTCCTGCTTTATTAGTTGGCATATTTGATTCTTTAGGATTTGTAAATGCTACTGCTACTGATGTTGATACTATAGCAGCTGCGCTCTTATATGCTTGGATTATCATTCCACTTATGGGTGCTGGTCAATAAGAGGTGATATTTAAATGTTTTCATTCCTTAAAAATCTATTTGGTACAAATAACAATGAAAATTCAGCTAACGAAAATATAAAAAAAACTATTGACACTGAATCTTTAGAAAAAGAATTTATTCAACTTAAAGAACAGTTATCTACATCTAACGATAATAATATTATTGAAATACTTAATAAATTAGGTGAAGTTTGTACAAACCTCAATAAAATTGATGATGCTATCTCTTACTACGAACAAAGTCTAAAGAAACAACCTACATTAGGTAAAGCTTCTACAGATTTATTAAAACTTTATAATATAAAACGTAAAGAAGCATCCTTAGCTAAAGATGATAATTTAATTCAATTCTATCTAGAAAAAATAGACAATTTAATGAAATTAAATAAAGAAACAATGAAAAAATCTACTACTTATTAATTTGATATCTTTTTATATAAAGGGGTTAATTGTTATGTATACTACATTAAAAGAAGTTCTAGCTAAAGCTGATAAATATAATTTTACAGTTGGTTCATTCAATACTCATAATTTAGAAATGCTCCCATATATGATCCGTGCAGCTAAAGATATGGGTTCACCTATCAGTATCCAAACTAGTGTTGGTACAGCTCGTTACATTGGTTATGGTGTATTAGCTAGTGTTTGTAAATATATGGCTGATAATGAAGGTTTAGATATTGTTTTACATTTAGATCATGCTGCTAAATTTACTGACATCAAAGAAGCTATTGAAAATGGCTACTCTTCTGTAATGTTTGATGGTTCCGCATTACCATTAAAAGAAAATATTCTACGTACACAAGAAGTTGTAGAATTTGCACATAAACGAGGAGTTTCTGTAGAAGCGGAACTTGGTACAATAGGTGGTACAGAAGAAGGTATTGCTGTAGCTGCTCATGAAGTAAAATATACAGATCCTAAAATTGCTAAACAATTTGTAGAAGCAACAAATGTTGATGCTTTAGCCGTTGCTGTTGGTACAAATCACGGTCAATATAAATCTAAAACAGATATAAATTTTGACTTATTAAAAGAAATTCATGAAACAGTAGATATTCCACTTGTTATTCATGGTGGTACTGGTGTAAAAGAAGAAGATATTCATAAATGTACTAATTATGGTGTTCGTAAATTCAATGTAGGCACTGAATTATTAGTGGGATGGACAAAAAAAGCAATGGAAAAATTTGCTACTACCAAAGAAAATGCATCTTTAAGAAATAATATTGTACCTTGTAATGAAGTTGTTTATGAAATTGTTAAACACAAAATTGGTATTTTCTTAAATAAATAATTTATTTAAATATGCCTATTGGAAATTTATCCAATAGGCATATTCCCTAGATATAAGGAATGTTATATTATGAAATTTAATCAAAATACAAAATACGATATTGTTGGTATTGGCGCTACTCCTTTAGATACTTTAATGATAATAGAAAATTTTCCTAACGGTAGAGAAGTTCATCCTACTTTAGATTTTATTTGTTCTTCTGGTGGTCCTGTAGGTACTGCTTTATCTACAGCTTCTAAATTAGGTTCTAAAACTATTATGATTGATAAAATTAGCGATGATATTATTGGAAAATCTATTCTTTCAGATTATCTCAAATATGATGTAGATACCTCCTATATACAAATTGAGAAAAATAAACAATCTGCTTCTGCTACAATTTTAGTAAAAAAATCAACTGGTGATAGAGCCATTTATTTTACACCAAGTACAACTACAGAACTATCTGATATATCTCCATTTATTGATGTAATAAAAAATAGTAAAATCTTACATATAAATGGTCGACATAAACAAATCTTATCTGATGCCATTACTATAGCTAAAAATTACAATGTGAAAATATCTTTTGATGGTGGGGCCAATCGCTATAATGAATTCAATGATCTATTAGCTCAAAAATCTGATATATGTATTTTAGCTAAAGATTTTGCTAATAAATATACAAATGAAATAGATACTATTAAAGCACTAAAAATTATTATCGAAAAAGGTTCTTATATTGCTGGTATTACATTAGGCGATAAAGGAAGCTATATTATGGATAATAATTATAATATAATTTATCAGCCAGCATTTAAACAAAAAAATATTATAGATACTACTGGTTGTGGTGATAGTTATCATGGAGCTTTTCTTTATGGCTTAATAAATAATTTTTCTCTTACCCAAACAATACAAATTGCTAGTGCAGTTGCTAGTATTAATACTCAAAAATTAGGTAGTAGAGGAAATTTACCTAATTTAACAGAGTTAAAACATTTTTTGAAAAATAATTATATAGTAATTTAAATAAGGTTTGATATTATGAAAAATTTTTTAATTTTAATTGCGGGATATCCTGGTACAGGAAAATCCTATTTATGTAAAATGATACTAAAAGAATATCCTGATTTTGTTACTTTTTCACCTGATGAAGTAAAAGAACAATTATGGGATAAATATGGTTTTAAAAACTTAGATGAAAAAAATAAATTGATCAATTTAAGTTGGGAATACTACTATTCTTTTATTGAAAAATTAATGATTTCTGATAAAAATATCATTAGTGATTATCCTTTTAGTGATAAACAAAAAAATTATCTATTAAATTTATCTAAAAAATATAATTATAAAATCATTACGATCAGAATGACTGCTGATTTAGAAATTTTATTTAAGCGACAAAAAACTAGGGACTTAGATCATTCTAGACATTTAGGACATATTTTAAACAAATATGACCCTAAGCAAAAAACTATTGATAGAACTCATGCTGAGGGATTATTATCTCATGATGAATTTATTAATAGATGTCTGAACAGAGGATATAATAAATTTCAACTAGGTGATTTATTAACGATCGATGTTAGTGATTTCACAACTGCTGATTATAAAACATTATTATCTAACTTAAATCACATAATAAAAAATTAAAATAAAAATAACATCTCTATTTCTTAATAAGAAGATTAGAGATGTTATTTTTATTTTACACTGCCATATTTTCTTTTCGAGATTTTATGATCATACCTATATAAAATAAAAATGCTAATAAAGCCGCTATTGCTGAACACATATAAACTGCTCTAAAGCCATATATAGGCACAACCATACCTAAAATATATGGCCCTATGCCATTTCCTAAATCCAATGCTATATATAATGTTGAAGTTGCTAAACTAAATTTATTTAACTTAACTTTTTGTACAGCAATAGTTTGACCTGCTGAAGGAATAGAACCATATCCTATACCTACTAAAACAGCACCTAACAATAATACTAAATTAGAATGAGCTAAAGCAATAGCAACAAATCCTAAAATCATAGTGAATAAAATAGGTACCATTACCACATGATTACCATATCTATCGATCATTACACCAGATATAGGTCTAAAAATTAAACAAGCGATAGAATATGCTATATAAAATAAACTTCCACCTAATAATAAACCAATAGTTTCACTATATGTACCAATATAACTCATTACGGCAGAATAACCAATCGCACCTAACAATGCTACGATAGAAATTGGAATAGCTGTAGGTTCAAAGAAAGTTCTTAAACGAAAAGATTTAACTTCTACACGTTGACGGAAACCTACTTTTATTTCTGTTATATTCAAAATAAAAGCCAAAACAATTAAACTAATTGATAAAACATCACATAAAACAAGTGCATATAGAGGATTTATCTGTGGTAAACTAATTCCTAAAAACGGACCAATTGCAGAGCCTAAAGTAATGCTCAAAGTAAAATAACCAATACCTTCACCACGTCTACTCTCTGGAACAATAGACGCTACTGTAGTAGCAATAACAGTAGAAGCCATACCATAAGTCATACCCTGTACAAAACGCAATGTACATAAAAACAACATACCATCAATAAAATGATAACCAAATGTACATATAGCATGAATTACTACTGCAATGATTAACATTCTTTTTCTACCAATGAAATCCATATATCTACTAATAACTAAACGTGCTACTAATGCGCCCACAATGAAAATCCCTGAGGCTAATCCCGCTTCACTGACGGAAACATTAAATTCTGTAATAGCCAATTTAGTTGTATAAACCATCAATAAATAAAATACTACAAATAATAACAAATTGCCTACAATGTTTAATACATAATCCTTTGACCAAAGCTTCTCCATAAAAAACTCCCTTTCTTAAATTTATTCCCCGACATAGATATTAATTCTATCATCTTTTTTATTTTTTACAATACTATTTAACTAGTATATAAAAAAAAAGAATAGATTTTTATATAACCATATAAAAATCCTATTCTTTAATTTAATTACTTATTTAATTTATAAAAATACAATTATTGTTGAGCACTTTCTTGAGCTTGTTGATTTTGTTGTATAGGTAATAAACCAAATTCTAATAATTTATTATTTTTATCAAAAACAAAAACTATGGCTACAACATTTTCTTGGCTAAAAGAAGTTAAATATGTTACTTTGTCTTGATTATTATAACGTTCAAAAGAATAAAATTTACTTTCTTTCAAATCACCAAATTTAGTTTTCACTTCATTTTTTAATGCATCATATGCTTTTGCATCAAAATTCTTTTTTAATCCATTATCAATATTTGCTCCTAATTTATCATATGGAACTTTTTCTGTTGTAATACCACTGATAAATGTTTCAGCAACTTTTTGATCTTTATTTAAATCTCCGCCATCAGCTGCCATACACACACTAGAAAATGCCATCATCATAACAGCTACAAAAATCAATACTATTTTTTTCATTATAAAACCTCCCTTAGTTTTATTTATTTTTCTCTTAGTATAACATTTAATTTATATTACTACAATAAGCTTTATTATTAATATAAATATCTATAAATAAATTTTATACTAAATAAATGTTATTTTTTCATGAAACTAAATAATTTTTTCATTACAGCCATTTTTCTTTCAGCTGCTAATTCATGAGATATATTTATATCTTTTGCACTATAAAGAGGATTTAATACATCTTTAAACGCTAACCATTCATCAGAAAATAATGGACATTCCATAGCAATATCTACGGCTTCTTGTCTTACTTCTTCAATGATTGCCATGTCATCAATATTTTTCAATACCTTAGCCATCATTTTACCAATGTGTTTCATCTGCACTTCTTTAAGCCCTCTAGTTGTTAAAATCAAACTAGATAATCTCAAGATTTCAAAATTAAGATTTTCATCACAAGTAGATAATACAGTTGGTTTTACGATAAAACCTGCACTTTGTAAAGCATTATGCGCTTTTTTACAGCTAATACCTAATTTAGTAAGGTTCACTAAAACTAAATTTGTATCAGTTCCTTTACATAAAATTGTAATGCCTTCTTCTTCTAGTCCTTTTTGAAGTGCTTTCGCATTTAATACAACTTGTTTAGTATACTGTTTGAATTTTTCTGTAGTCGCTTCTTTAAATATAACAGCTAAACTAGCTAAAATATTTTTTTTCAAAGAAAAATGTCCTGTAGTGATAACTGTTTTATCAATGATATCAGCTAATTCTTTTTTACATAAAATCACTGAACTTTGTGGTCCTCTTAAAGAATCATGTGTTGAAAAAGTTACTACATCTGCATAAGGTACAGGTGAAGGTATTTGTCCTGTTGCTACAAGACCTACATTTTGACAAATATCAAACCACATATAAGCACCTATATCATGTGCAATTTTAGCTAATCTTTCATAATCTATAACTCTTGGATAATTAACTGGTGAAAAAATTATCACTTTAGGTTTATGTTCTTTGGCTATTTGTTCAACTCTATCTAGATTTAATAATTGTGTTTTAGGGTCAATACTAAATCTAACAAAATTAAATTCTAAATTTTTACTATTACAATGGTCGCTTTTTCTATTATCTAAAGATAATATAGTATCGCCTTTTTTAGCTAAACTATAAAAAACAACGCGAGAAGCAGCTGCTATACTTTCTAAACGAATAACTGCATGTTCACTGCCAAATAATTTATTAATGCGATTAATAGTGATTTCTTCTAAGCCTGTAGGTTTAGCTTCATCATGATGTGTTGTCAATGTATTTGACAAAATACTACCTTCAAGATATGTGCTTAAAGGTGATGAATAATTTTCCTCTGGCATAAAAGATAAGGTATATTTTTGTCTTTGTACCTCTTCTTGAAAGAATGTATATAATTCTGTATCAAATGAAGCAATCGTACTAAGAGCATTTTCTCTATCCATAAAATCAATCCTTTAACTATAAATAAAATCTAAAATAAAACTCTCTTATACTATCTGATATTCATCATGGGAAAAATGGCCAGAAGAAAGGAATTACAATCATGCAAACAACTAGAGAAACTACAACAAGTGGCAAACCGACTTTTACATAATCCATAAATTTAAAATGACCTGGTATCAGTATCAAAGTATTCGGTGGCGTTGCGACTGGTGTTGTAAATGCACAAGAAGCAGCAATACCTATTGCCATAAGCACAGGATAAGGTGATGCACCTATAGATTGTGCTATAGATATACCAATTGGTGCTAATAATGCTGCAGCAGCTGTATTTGACATAAATTGTGTAAGCCCACAAGATAAAATAAACATTGCTACAACTATTAACATTGGAGATGGATTATCCCCAATAATTCCTACTACACCATCTGCTATCATTTTACCTGCACCACTTTTATCCATAGCTGAAGCAAGTGGTAGCATACCTGCAAATAAGAAAATAGTAACCCAGTCAATACCTAAATAAGCTTGTTTTTCAGATAAACAACCTGTTAATACGCAAGCTAACGCTCCTATTATCGCAGTAGTTTGCATTGGTATACCAATATTTTTTTCAAAAGCCATACCTAATACAACTAAAATTAAGATAACAGTACATATTATCATTTTCTTTGGATCTTTAACTTCATCTGAAGCTTTATCATTCTCTACAGTTTCTACATAATGTCTAGGACAGAATTTTCTACCTATACTTAGCATATAAACCATACCAGCTATAGACAAAGGTACACCAATATACGCAAATTCAAAAAATCCAAAAGGTTCCAAACCTGTTGCCTGAAGTGTTGCACTCATTAAAATATTTGGTGGGGTACCAACCATGGTGATTGTTCCACCAACATTTGCAGCTACTGCTAATGCCATCAATTGTGGGGATACAGGTATTTTTGCTACCGCACAAATTTGAATTACTACTGGCATCAAACAAGCTACTGTAGCTGTATTTGATGATACTGCTGATAATAAAATAGTAATGCACATCAAAGCTGCCATCAAACGATTTTCACTAGTTCCAGCGCTTTTTACTACTTTTATACCAATTTTTTGTGCCAATCCAGTCTGAAACATCGCTGCTCCAATGACAAACATACCAGCAAATAAAACTACTGTGGAATCAGAAAGACCAGAAAACACTTGTTGTGGAGTAAGTACTCCTAAAAGACCTAATGCAATAGATGCACCTATAGCCGTAACAGCCAATGGAATAAGCTCTGTTACAAAGAAAAATGCTGCTACAGCTAAAACGCATAAAGTTATTACTGCAGGGCTCATAAAATTCCTCCTATCAAATATTTTTTTATTTCTGCAACAGTAATTTTTATTATATCATAATTATTCATAAATTCTAAGACAATACGAAAAAAGATTACATATTTTTAAGTTTTACTATTGAAAATTATTTATTAAATTTTATAACATTTTAGTCATATGAAAAAAATTATAAAAAAGTATTGCAAAATACATAAATGAGCAGTATAATAATTTTTGTTATTAATGACTCACTAGCTCAATTGGTAGAGCATCTGACTCTTAATCAGCAGGTTCCGGGTTCGAGTCCCGGGTGGGTCACCATATGATTTATAAAATTAAAGCAACTATCAATGATAGTTGCTTTTTGTTTTTTACTACTTGATAAAATTTTATTTACCATAAAATTACCAGCTAAAATTAAGAAAAACTCCTCTAAAGCTTGAAAATTAAACCTTTTTATAAAATCTCCAAAAATCCTATTATCGCTGGTAAAAAACAACTAAAATCCTTGTATATCAATACTTTTAATAGTATAATGAAAATCATAAAGATTGATTTTTCTAGCATTTAACTTTAACAAGTGTTGTATTTGAATTCCAAACAGAAATATTGCATATGATATTCCTTTGGTTTAATTTAACTTTAACAAGTGTTGTATTTGAATTTATAAAGTAAAACAATTTTATAATTTTTATCCTCAATTTAACTTTAACAAGTGTTGTATTTGAATAAAACTTTTCCGTCCATATCTCTACAAATTTGCGAATTTAACTTTAACAAGTGTTGTATTTGAATATAGCTTGTTTATTTGCTTCTAGTGGTTGTTTATCTATTTAACTTTAACAAGTGTTGTATTTGAATTTCTTCTTGTTCTTTTAACATCACCAATCTACTTGATTTAACTTTAACAAGTGTTGTATTTGAATTCGTTGTAATCACATGCTAATTCGTTTATGTTGCAAATTTAACTTTAACAAGTGTTGTATTTGAATAAATCACTGGGTAAAGAACCGTGGATATCTTCCACATTTAACTTTAACAAGTGTTGTATTTGAATCTACTAAAAATATTATTGTGGACCACTTGTACTATCATTTAACTTTAACAAGTGTTGTATTTGAATTAGTTTCCTCCTTAGTTGGTGCAGGAGTAGCAAATTTAACTTTAACAAGTGTTGTATTTGAATTCTTTGTATTCTTTTACACCTAAAGAAGCACAGTCTATTTAACTTTAACAAGTGTTGTATTTGAATTATGAAACCGTTATTATGCCTGCAATACCTGCTGTTATTTAACTTTAACAAGTGTTGTATTTGAATTTTTGCAAATATAAGATGATATTGAATGGTACGCCAATTTAACTTTAACAAGTGTTGTATTTGAATTTAACAACTATTAACATGTGTCAAACCTTTCTAGATTTAACTTTAACAAGTGTTGTATTTGAATATATTTTTGCACTGTATTCTAATACTTCTGCAAAAGATTTAACTTTAACAAGTGTTGTATTTGAATACAATCAAAATGATGATGTGAGATACCTGTTCATCAATTTAACTTTAACAAGTGTTGTATTTGAATGCGTCCCTAAAATCTGGCTCAACGCAATTGTCTAATTTAACTTTAACAAGTGTTGTATTTGAATATAATAACGTTGCAGTAGTTGGTGCATCTGCGAGTGATTTAACTTTAACAAGTGTTGTATTTGAATGAAGATTTACCACCAGCATAAATAACACGATTAGATTTAACTTTAACAAGTGTTGTATTTGAATTCTGCTTATAGAGTAAGCAAAGATACTGGCATTAGTCATTTAACTTTAACAAGTGTTGTATTTGAATTTTGGATTGTCTTTTTGTCCTAAGTAGTTTTTGCCTAATTTAACTTTAACAAGTGTTGTATTTGAATTTAAAAAGTATAAGTTGCCATCGGATACAAACACAAATTTAACTTTAACAAGTGTTGTATTTGAATCGCTTTTTAAATCTGCAAGCAGGAACATAACAATATATTTAACTTTAACAAGTGTTGTATTTGAATAGGGTGGTCGCAAAATAAAGATATTATAGTATGTATTTAACTTTAACAAGTGTTGTATTTGAATAAGTGGAAATGGTGGAGGTGCTGATTATGTAGTAGTATTTAACTTTAACAAGTGTTGTATTTGAATAGTTGTATTTGCATACCATTAAATATTGATTTGCCCAATTTAACTTTAACAAGTGTTGTATTTGAATAATTATTTACACCTTTATAATATATTAAATTAAATAATTTAACTTTAACAAGTGTTGTATTTGAATTTTCCAAATGGTTCATCAACACGCATTTTATCTAATTTAACTTTAACAAGTGTTGTATTTGAATAATACTAATGAATTTGCCTAGCTATTGCATACAAGCATTTAACTTTAACAAGTGTTGTATTTGAATCCATCAGCATCAAAACCAGCTATTGTTGCACCATCTATTTAACTTTAACAAGTGTTGTATCTAAATCTTATTATTAAAAAATTATAAAAGGCTTTTAATAGATTTTGTCTTCTATTAAAAGCCTTTTTCTATTTAGAATTATTTTTCAATTCCTCTAAAAATTTCTTATCATCTTTGCTTAATTCTACTTTTTCAAGTAAGTCTGGTCTATTTGTATACGTAACACGCAAAGATTCTTGTCGACGCCATTTTGCTATTTTAGCATGGTCTCCTGAAAGTAGTACATCAGGTACGCTAAGACCTCTATACTCACGTGGTTTTGTATATTGTGGATATTCTAAAAGCCCATTATAAAAAGAATCTGTTGGCGCAGACTCTCCAGAACCTAATACGCCTGGAAGCATTCTTGATACAGCATCAATTACCACCATAGCAGGAAGTTCTCCACCTGTTAATACATAATCGCCAATAGAAATTACTTCATCAGCTAAATTTTGTACCACACGATTATCAAAGCCTTCATAATGACCACAGATAAATATTAACTGATCAAAATTAGCAAGTTCTTTCGCTTTTTCTTGAGTGAATACTTTTCCAGTAGGACACATCAATATAACCTTGCTATTTTCAATTTGCGTTTTAGCTTTAACGTCTTCTACAGCTCTAAATAATGGCTCTGGTTTCATCACCATGCCAGCACCACCACCATAAGCTGTATCATCAACTTGATTATGCTTATTAAAAGCAAAATCACGAGGATTTGTTATTTGTATATCTAAAATATTTTTTTCAATCGCTCTTTTAGTAATACTACAACCAAAAACTCCGCCAAACATCTCAGGAAATAAGGATAATATATCTATTCTCATAATTACACATCCTGATTTTCATCCCAAATTACTTTCATAAATCCATCTTCAATATTTATTTCAGTAACTACTTTCTTTAATGCTGGAATTAAAATTTGTCTGCCATCTTTAGCTTTAGTAATATATACATCATTGCTACCAGTTTTCAAAATTTCTGTTATTTCACCTAAAACAACATCATCTTGATTGATTACTTGAAGTCCGATTATATCAAAAACATAATATTCTCCATCTTCAAGTGGTGGCACATCACTGCGATTTATTTTCAATAATTTATTCGTAAAACGTGCTACTTCTTCACGAGAATTAACACCTTCTACTTTCATAACTACAAAATTCCCCTGATAGCGAGTAGAAATAATATTTATTTCTTTATCGTCTACATATGCTTTTTTTATAGTATTAAATCTATCCGGAAAATCTGTTAAAGGATATACTTTCATATCTCCTCTAACACCATGAGCTGCACCGATTTTACCAATAATAATCTTTTTATTAGTTGCGGATTTCAATGATTTTTTCATCCTCTACGATAATTTCAGTATTCATAACAGCTGGCATTTTATCGCCAACTTTTACATTAAATACATGTTGCATAGTACCTTGAATAATTTCAGCACCTAAACCTAAATGTTTCATATCAGCAATATCTTGTTCAATTTTAGCTTTTAATTTTAAACCTTTAGCTTTGTCTACTTCCATTTTTTGAACAATTGCTCCGACTTGTTGAATATTATCTTCAGCATGTTCTTCTAAAAATTTTTTCTTTTGAATGTCGATTTTAGATAATTTTAAATCTACTTCTGCTAATTGTTTTTCCATTTTATCTAACATTTTAGCTCTAAATTTTTCAGTAACTTTTACTTTAATTGTTACTGGACATTGTAAAGAAATGCTTTCCATAATTATAACCTCACTTTAATTATTTCATTAATCTCATGATATATACTATCATATATATATTATAATGAAAAGATTTTGGATAAAGAGAAAGCCGAAAGTCATAATCGACCTTCGGCTATTTTTATTGCAATTATTCGATGATATCAACTGTAACTTTTTTATTTTCACAGGAAGCTGCAGCTTTCACTACAGTTCTCATGGCTTTGGCTATACGGCCTTGTTTACCAATGACTTTTCCCATGTCAGCTGAAGCTACACGCAATTTTAACAAAACATGATTACCATCAATGATTTCATCAACAGTAACTTGTTCTGGATAATCAACGAGTGATTTTGCTATTACTTCAACAAGTTCCTTCATCTATTTGCCTCTTTCTTATTTCTTAGCATGTTTAGCTGCATCAAATTTAGTCATGATACCTTTTTTGCTAAGTAAAGATTTAACTGTATCTGTAGGCTGAGCACCTTTGAGCATCCAGTCTAAAGTTTTTTCTTCATCAATATTGATAATAGCAGGTTCTTTTGTGGAATCATAGTTACCTAAGATTTCGATGAAACGACCATCACGTGGAGCACGAGAATCTGCTACAACGATACGATAGAATGGACGTTTTTTAGCACCCATACGATTTAAACGAATTTTAACTGCCAATGTTTTCACCTCCTTAAAGTGATTAAGTTATATTATAGAAGGTTTATCTAAAGAAAGGAAGTTTAAAACCGCCTTTTCCTTTTTTACCTTTCTTATTTAACTGTTTCATATTAGACATTTTCTTCATCATTTTTTTCATTTCATCAAATTGCTTTAAGAGCTTATTGACTTCCTGAACTTTTGTTCCACTACCCATAGCGATACGCTTACGGCGAGAACCATTGATGATTTTTGTATTTCTTTTTTCTTCTGGTGTCATGGCTCTAATAATAGCTTCGATATGTTTGATTTCTTTACCATTCATATCGATATCCACATCACCGAGTTTTTTCTTAAGTCCACCCATACCAGGTATCATACCTAAGATATTTTCAAAAGAGCCAAGCTTTCTCACTTGATTTAATTGAGATAAGAAATCATCTAATGTAAATTCATTTTTGCGGAAAGCTTTTTCCATTTTTTTTGCTTCTTCTGCATCAAAAGCAGTCTGTGCCTTTTCAATTAAAGTAAGCACATCACCCATACCTAAGATACGAGAAGCCATTCTATCTGGATAAAATGGTTCTAAGGCTTCTAATTTTTCACCAGCACCCACAAATTTAATAGGGCAACCTGTAACAGCTTTAACGGAAAGCGCCGCACCACCGCGAGCATCCCCGTCCATTTTAGTTAAGATAACACCATCTAAACCTAAATCATTATTGAAGCTTTCTGCTACATTAACTGCATCTTGACCAGTCATTGCATCAACTACTAATAAGATTTCATGCGGTTTTACATCTTCTTTTATAGATTTCAACTCTTGCATGAGGTTTTCATCTATATGAAGTCGTCCTGCTGTATCGATGATTACAATGTCATTAGCATGAGATTTTGCATAATCTATTGCTTCATTAGCGATACGCACAGCATCTTTACAATCTTCTTTAGCAAATACTGGAATATCAATTTGATTACCGAGTATTTGTAACTGCTTGATAGCTGCTGGACGATAGATATCTGCTGCAACCATCAATGGGTGTTTGCCTTGCTTTTTAAACATCAAACCAAGTTTACCAGCAGATGTTGTTTTACCTGCCCCTTGAAGACCTACCATCATGATGATTGTAGGAGCTTTTGGTGAAATGTTTATATGACTTTGAGTCTGCCCCATCAATGCTGTTAACTCTTCGTTAACAATTTTAATAACAGCTTGTGCAGGTGTCAAGGACTCTAAAACTTCTTGTCCTACTGCACGTTCTTTTATTTTTTTAATAAAATCTTTAACTACTTTAAAGTTTACATCGGCTTCTAATAAAGCTATGCGAATTTCTCGCATGGTAGCATTAACATCATCAGCTGTTAATTTACCATGACCACGCAATTTTTTAAAAGTCTCTTGCAAACGATCAGCTAAATTTTCAAAAATCAAATTTATGCCTCCTTGCTATCATTTGTTAACACAGAAATACGTCTTATTATATTATTAAGCCTGTTATCTTCTGATTCCTGCTTTAATGCTAATAAATCAGATAAAATTGACAAAAGCTCTGTTTTTTCTTTTGTCGAACGGGCTGCCAAACCTAATTTATCTTCATATTGCTGCATGATTTGCTCACTGCGACGCAACATGTCATAAACAGCTTGACGTGAAATTCCTAACTCTGTACTTATCTCTGATAGTGAAAAATCTTCGAATAAGTGCATTTGTAGACAACGTTTCTGTTTGTCAGTTAGCAAAGCCCCATAAATATCAAATAAAGCGCTCATGTGCAAAAACTTTTCTAACATTTAAACCACCTGAGCTTTCATTATTCACCAAAACTAATTATGTCCTACGACTTTGACTATTATATATGACAAAAAATAACCTGTCAAGTATTTTTACTTGTCAGGTTATAAATTTTATTATTTATTTTTATCTGCTCAAAACTTCTTGATTTACCATTACTTTTGCTGATGTAGTTTCTTTCTTAACTATTTTAATTGGCTGTTTATCTACAACACTGATAATCAAAAAGCTGATTATACAAATAATCCATTCAAAATAAATTACATGTGGCAATACATGTATCTGCGGTACAAATTGCCATAAAACCAACCCTATCAAACCTACAACAGTAGTGTAAAATGCTGAATTTTTACGACAAAGGCTAGGAGCAAATACAGTAAATAAAAATACCACAGTAAATGCAGTAGTCAAACTTAAACCAATCATCATAGTTTTTAAAATTCCCACTGCATTAAATGCTAACCATAAAGTAGCAAGACCTACTAATAATATAACTAAACGATTTACTTGCAAAAATTTTGCAGTTGTTACTTGTGGATTAATAAAACGTTTATAAATATCCTGAGAAATAAGTGTGCCTGCACCTAATAATATTGTACAAGCAGTGGAAACATCTGCTGCCCATAATGCTGCAAGTGTTATCCCTGAAACTACAGGATCTAAGCTCATAATGATTTGAGGAAGTGCCATAGTTGGATTAATATCTGGATATTGAACTTTAGCTGCTAAACCTAAAATAGCTGATAAAAAGCCAATTGGAAAAATCAATGCTCCACCTAAAATAAAGCCTTTTTTTGCTGTTTTAGCATCTTTTGCACCGCAGGCAATCTGTACAGTTCCCTGTAATGTGAGTGCTTGAGATATCATAATTAAAATCCAACCCAATACTACAGCTAAACCTAAGCCACCAATAGGACTAAACCAAGAAAAATCAACTACAGGTAAATTATTATTAATATTTACAAGACCACCATTATTATCTACGACAGAAATAGTTGAATATAAAATTCCTAAATAAATCAAGCTAACGCTTATCATATTGGACATACCAGAAGACCACAATCCACCCACAACAGTGATACCGATGAAAACTATAGCACTCATTATCATGCCTGTTTTCATAGAAAATATATCTGGCATAAGTGTTGATAAAATTGCCCCGCCTGCTACATATTGAAGCGAAGTAATACAAATAAGAATGATTGCTAAACCAATTGCACTTATAAGACGACCTTTTTTATCATAATAACGTTCAAACAATTCTGGTATCGTAGAACAACCCATTTGTCTATATTTTCCTGCGGCTAAAATTCCCATAACCACAGCACCAATAGCCCATGCTCCATTGTACCAACCAGCTGCTATTCCTACCTGTGTTGCATTTTCTGCCACACCAACAGTAGAAGCAGCCCCTACAGCAAGACCTGTTACATTAAAAGCAATAAGTGATGTAGATAATTTTCTTCCTGCAAATAAATACTCCATAGGATTTTTATTAGCGCGATGTTTTACATAAAAAGATATTGCAAATAATAATACTACATATAGACAGACTATCATTAATTGAATAGACATAGTTTTCATCCTTTCTTATGATGTTAATCAAAATTTTTACTTTAACATCAATCTTTAAATTACTGCAGATTAAATTTTAATTTGTCAAAAACTTAAGTATTATTATCAGCTGATATAAGTTTAAAATAAATTCATCTAACTAAAAAAGCATACAAAAAAGCTCGCCCCTATATAGGGACGAGCTGTTATAACCCGTGGTACCACCCAATTTGCTTTTTTAGCCACTCATTCGGATACTAACATATCCTAGCCCATGATAACGGAGGCACTCCGACAAAACTTACTTAATTAATCTCAATTATTATAATTGTTCAGCCTTGCAACTCTAAGGTGTATTTCAATTTAATTCACTACTATGTCCCACCAAACCATAGCTCTCTGCAAGCTTCATAAATCTACTTTTCCTCTTCACTGTTTTTATCTGTCTATTACTATAACAATAAAATTCATATTTGTCAATGATTATTTATTGTAAACTTGTAAATTAAATGTGTAGTTGTAAATTTATTTTAATTTACTGCTCACTAACTCATGTGTGCGGAAAAAATTATATATAGATTTTGCTATTTGCTCGCTAATTCCTGGTACCGCCATCAATTCATCAACTGAAGCATTTTTTATATTTTGTATCGTTTCAAAATGGTCAAATAAACTTTTTCTTCGCTTAGCACCAATTCCAGAGATATTATCTAATATAGATATTTTATTGCGTTTTGTTCTAAGTTTACGATGATAAGTAATAGCAAAGCGATGAGCTTCATCTCTTATACTTTGCACTAAATATAAAGCATCTGATTGTCGTGGCAAAATAACAGGCTCTGATGATTGTTCTGTAAAAATATATTCAAATTGCTTAGCAAGCCCTACTACAGGGACGCTATAATGACCTGCTCCACGAATAATTTCCAAAGCCGAGCTCAATTGACCTTTACCGCCATCAATGATTATCAAATCTGGTAAATCATTTTTATCAACGCCTACATATCTGCGAGTAGTTACTTCCCTCATCGACATAAAATCATCTGGTTTTCCTTCAGTAGAATTTATCTTAAATCTGCGATAAGAATTTTTATCTGGCTTGCCATCTTGAAATACTACCATAGAAGCTACTGTTTCTGAACCTTGAATATGTGATATATCAAAACATTCCATACGCATCGGTGGCTTTGGTAAATTTAAATATTTTTGTAAATCATAGACAGCACCTAAACTACGAGCCTTCATATCTTTTAATTTTTGCTCTTGCTCTAATAAATATTTTTCTGCATTTTCTTTTGCCATCATCAAAATATCTTTTTTCACACCACGTTTAGGCAATAAAATTTTGGTCTTTTTCTTCTTTTCTGCCCAAAGCCATTCTTGCAATAATTCTATTTCTGCTATCTCTTCTGGTATCAATATTTCTTTAGGAATGTCCACCGCGTCATTATAATATTGCTTCAAAAAGGCTGTTATCAAATTTTTTTCATCATCATCTTCATCATTTAATAAAAATTGATTGCGACCTAACATTTTACCATTGCGAATAAAAAATATCTCTATACAAATTCCATAATTAGCTCTAGCAATACCGATAGCATCTATATCACCATCATCTAATAATATCTTTTGTTTTTCCATTATCTTGCGCACAGCTAATAATTGGTCTCTCAATCTAGCAGCTTTCTCAAAATCTAAATTCTGTGCTGCCATCTGCATTTTTTTCGCTAAATTCTGCTCTACAACTTCACTTTTACCTTCTAAGAATAAACATACGCCATCTACCATATCTTTATAAGTATCTTCATCAATATAATTAGCACAAGGAGCTAAACATCTTTTTATATGATATTCTAAACAAGGTCTATCTGCTAAATGCTTGCAAGTTCGCAAAGGGAATAATTTACGCAATAAATTTAAAGTTTCCTTCATTGCTGTAGAACTTGTATATGGGCCAAAATATCTTGAGCCATCTTTGATAAGGCGACGGGTAGTTACTATTCTTGGATATTTTTCATTTAAAGTAATCTTTAAATAGGGATAAGTCTTATCATCACGAAGCATAATATTATATTTAGGATGATGTTTTTTTATCAAATTACATTCTAAAATCAATGCTTCTAATTCATTATCTGTAACTATTGTTTCAAAATCTTCTATATGTGACACCATAGCAATTGTTTTTGCTGAATGATTTCTACTCGATTGAAAATATTGTCGCACACGATTTTTTAAATTAATCGCTTTACCTACATATATAATCTGTTTTTGCTTATTTTTCATCAAATAAACACCTGATTTTGTAGGCAATAATTTTAATTTTTCTTGTAATACTTCATTAATCATCATTTTATATTCTCTTTAATCTAATTATATTTATTATTTATATTAAAACTCATTGCATTTTTAATTTTAAAGCCAAAATACCCAAATATTCACGAATAGCCATACAAGATGTATTCAAACTACCATTATTAGGTAAGAAATTAAAAATACTAAAGACTAACTCATCACTCATTTGATAATCTGCTACATATGGCGTAGCTTCAATTCCTTCACGTGCAAATATTTCCATTGCTCTTGGTAAGTGAAAACCAGATGTGATAACTAATGGCTTAGTAAAATTATATTCTTCCATTATAACCTTACTATTTTGCACATTTTCCACTGTATTTCTACTCTGATTTTCTAATATCAAAGCTTGCGAATTTATGCCCATACCTTCAAATATACGCTTTTCAATATCAGCTTCTCTTCCTGTATCTTCAAACACCTTTCCGCCAGATAAAATAATAGGAATATCTAATTCTTTTTGTAATCTCATAACTGTAATCATGCGATTAGCTACATATCCTGAAACTTGCCCTTCGCCATCAATATCTGCTACATTTATCGCACCGCCACCTAGCATAATTATCACATCATTTTTATCTTGTTTTAACTGTTCAATAGTTTTATTTTGATAAAAATTCTCCAATGGCTTAACTAAATGATAAGCTATAAAATTTGTAGATAATAAATAAAACAATAAAGTAATCATGCTTAAAATATATTTACCTTTAATCTTTTTCCAATATAAATAAATATTAAATAAAATCAGAAGTGATATAATTCCTCCCGGTGGAATTATAAAAGCATAAAAAATCTTGACTAAATAAAGCATAAATATACCTCCTATAACGTACTTTTTCCCCTAAAAATTATAAATATAACAAAATCATCGTTAATTTCTTCATTAATTTTCATTGTAAAAATATCTATTATTTGTTATAACAGTATATAAGGAGGGGATTATCATCGAAATTTCTCTAGAAACAATTCAACAGACAGACGAATTAGTTCATCAACTATATCAAACAACACGTGCTATGTCAAAAAGTGTAAACCGTGCATTATACAGTACAAATATCTATGGTTCTGAATGGACTATTTTAAAAACAATTCACGATCAAGGCACTATGACACAGACAGCACTTGCTAACTATTTAAATATTGAACCTGCTGCAATCTCTAAAACAATTCGTCAGCTGATGAAAAAAAATCTTATCATGCGTCAAAGTGGTGAAGATAAACGCGAAAAATATATTTATCTCACACCATTGGCGATTGAACAATATAATGAATGGTTTGAAGTTATCGCTCAAAATTGTCGCCGAGTATTAGAAGCTGTCAATGTAGAAGAACAAAAAATACTAATGGATTTATTGAGCAAAATAAAAAATAAAGTCAATGATGACATTTAACTTTTAAAACATAATTATCATAAATAGTATAAATAATAAAGAAGGGCATTATCTTATAAAAGTTAATGCCCTTTTTATTTATCATTTTGTAGCTGCGCGAATAATTGATTGTGCAACTTCTTTTATTGTTTTTCGTTTTGCCATACTATATTTTTGTATTCTACGATAAGCTTCACTTTCAGACAAATTATAAGCATCCATCAAAATACCTTTTGCTCTATCTAATAATTTTCTCATTTCTAGTGAATTTTTTATATCATCTAATTCACTTTCTAATTGTTTAATCTCATTAAATCTAGATAGTGCAATTTCTATTGCTGGAAACAAATTACTTGGCTTTATTGGTTTTACCAAATAAGCTAGAACACCTGAATTCTTAGCTTTTTCTACAATGTCTTTTTGGCTAAAAGCTGTAAGCAAAATAACAGGAGCTAATTTTTGGTCAGAAATTTTCTTTGCAGCTGTAATCCCATCCATTTCTGGCATTTTTATATCCATAATCACTAAATCAGGTTTTAATCGCTGCGTTAATTCTATAGCCTTTAATCCATTAAAACATTCTCCAACGACTTCATGCCCAGCTTCTTCTAACATTTCTTTCAAATCCATACGAATAATCGACTCATTATCAGCAATCACAATTTTTAACTTAGACATCCACTTCACTCTCCATTAAAAATTTATAGGGAATAGCTATCTTGGCATGAACCCCATTATCATTATATAAGTCAAAAGAACCATTCATATCTCCTTCAATTAAGGTTCTCACAATTTGAAGTCCTAAAGATTTTGTCGGTAAATCAGAAAAATTCTCTGGTAAACCATTACCATTGTCATACAATTCTATTATATAGGCTTCATCACTTTGACTTATTTTAAGACCAATTTTACCATAATTTCTGCCTAAAAATCCATGCTCAATTGAATTTAAAATCAATTCATTTATGATCAAAGCTAAATTACTAGCTTGTTTTGATGGTAAAATTATTGTCTCTCCAATGAATTCTGTCTCCAGTTTAAAATGACTATCTAACATATTTTGCTGGATTAATTGCAAAATATTTTTTGTTACTTCCATTACATCTATATTTTCATCACCTTGTTGTGATAAAAATTCATGTACAACTGATATACTTAAAATACGATTTACACTTTCTCTCAAAGCCTCTTTTACTTCCATTGAATTTGAACGTCTAGCCTGTAATCTAAGCAAACTAGCAATCGTTTGTAAATTATTTTTTACACGATGATGTATTTCTTGTATCACAGCTGATTTTATTTTTAATTCTTTATCTTTTTTTCGAATTTCAGTAACATCAGATAAAATCACTATACGTGTCAATAAATTTCCTGCTTCATTTATTGGAATATCTCTTCTAATTAATACTAAATTGCCAACTTCAATCTCTTTTTCATAAGGGCATCTTGGTAAAATAGTTTCTTTTTTAATATGCAAAGTCAACTGTCTATCAAAAAGATGACAACCTAATAAATTACTAACACCTAAAACATGATATATTCTAGAAGCTACCATATTAGCAAAAATAATGCGTTCGTTTTTATCTGTAATGATAATACCATCACGCGAAGAAATTGATCTATACATTTTATTATCTGTTTTTTTAGGTGCATTTTCCAAAATAATAAAAGCAGTTTTCAAAAGACGAGTAAAACCTCTTGTTTGTGCATCTTCATAATTTATTTCAAAACAAATAACAGCTATTACTTCATAATCAACGACAATTGGTATAGTATACATTTGATGGAATTTACCAAAATCTAATTCTCTTTGACCTTCATATTTTGATTTAAATTTAATACTTTTTTCGATTAAAGGTTCTTGTACTTTAGGAATTTCTTTTCCTATTAGTGAATGTTTTATTGGATTATATGTAGTATGTGGTTCAAATTCAGATATAACCGTAAAATAATTTTCTTTTTTAGAAAATGTATACATAGCTACATGTGCATGCACTAAATCAGCAACTAAAGGTAATGCAGCATTAATCTTTTGCAAAAAATTAGCTTTCATAGCGGATAAATTAGTAAATTGTCTACAATTATTTAAAAAAGACATTATTTTCACTTCACTTTCTTTATTTTATTCTTTTATTAAATTTTATAAAGAAAAAAGGAGACCTATCGTCTCCTTTGTATTAAATTAAATTATGTTTAATTTAATTTATGTAATTATAAAACTCTACGTGCTCCAATATAGCAAGATGCCCAATAAGAACTACTTAAAGAATCGACAACTACTCCACGGCTAGAAGAAGCATTAATAAAGTTACCATCACCCATATAGATACCTACATGAGATGCTCCATAAGTATAAGTAGAGAAAAATACTAAATCACCAGGCATAAGGTTATCATAAGATACTGGTGTACCTATTTCAAATTGTACATCTGCTGTACGTGGAAGAGAAATACCAGCTGTAGCAAAAACATAACGCGTAAAACCAGAGCAATCAAAACCGCTTGGAGTTGTACCACCAAATACATATGGCACGCCAATATAATTCAAAGATGAATTAATGATACGTTTTGCAATGTAATTAGAACTACGGCTTACTACAGGCATGTTACGTCCCATCAATGCTTGATATGTCATAGCGCCAACTAAACCATCATTATCCAAACCATTAGCTGATTGGAATGCTGCCACTGCAGCTTGTGTAGCTGGACCGAAATCTCCATCTGCTGTTACATCATAACCCTGACTTGCCAATGCTGCTTGAATTTCAGCGATTTCTGCACCTTGGTCTCCTAAACGGAAAGAAGATGCGCTAGCAATAGCACTCATACAGATCAAACACAAAGATAAAACTAAAACACGGACAACTTTACTCAAAAAAAAGACTCCTCTCAAAATCGCCTACGAGGTTAGCTGACGGGTTAGGACAGAGAAGGAAAGACTATCCATCTAAAATTTCAGTAAATTCTACCAAAACAAATTAGATTCACCCCAAAAAATTGGTTCTCCCGCTCCTGAGCTGGATTCGGCTTTCTATTTTTATTTTTTTATTACGCTCATAATTTATATTCTACACTATTTTATTAAAAACCTCAACCTATAATCAATAATTTTTATCATTTAGTTTAGTTCCTATATAATAATTAAACTAATTTCAACTGTTTTCATTATACTTAAGAAATTTTTTATTTAATTAAACAAAAGACATTGACATTTTGTCTAAATAGTGATACATTCTTAATTAGAAGTTAGCACTCACTATTATAGAGTGCTAACAATAGGGGTGAAAGAAATGCTAGATGAAAGAAAGCAACGCATTCTCCGAGCCATTGTAGATGACTATATATCTACTGCAGAGCCAATAGGCTCCCGAACAATTGCTAAGAAATATAGTTTGGGAATTAGCCCTGCGACAATTCGTAATGAAATGGCAGATTTAGAGACACTTGGTTATATCAAGCATCTCCATACCTCATCTGGGCGTATCCCCTCATCAAAAGGTTATCGTTTTTATGTTGATGACTTATTAACATTAGAACAAATGTCGGAGAATGAGATATCTCTTATCAATAATTGGTATGCTACTAAAGTACGTTCTGTTGAAGAAATTTTCCGTGAAACTTCACGTATAATCTCTCAACTGACAAAAAATGTATCTTTAGTTTTAGCTCCACAATTAACGCAAACAGCTTTTCAGTATTTGCGATTTTTACCACTTAATGAACATCAAGTAATAGCTGTCATCATGACAGATGCTGGTTTTATTGATAATAAAATTATCGATATTCCAAGTGGTGTTTCTTTTGAGGATTTTGATAATATCGCTAGTATCTTTAATCATTATCTCAAAGGTAAGCGTCTATCAGATATTAGTATGGCATCAATTCGCAAAATTCGCGGTGAAACTGTTAATTCCACAGTTTTCAATGCTATCATTAATATTATAGATGAAGCATTAGTCAAAGATAAGCAAGAACGACTTTATCTAGGTGGTGCTAGAGAATTGATGGAACAGCCTGAATTTCATAATATAGATAAAGTAAAAAAACTTTTATCTATGTTTGAAGAAAAACAGCTTTTATATGACATTTTACATGCACAAAAAGATGAAAGTTTAGCTGTTACCATTGGTCAAGAAAATAAATATAATGATATTAAAGATTGCAGTATTATCAGTGCCACATATCATTTAGATGGTAAACCAATTGCCACATTAGCTGTTTTAGGTCCAACACGTATGGATTATGGTAAAATAATTTCTTTATTAAAATTTATGAATGCTAATCTTGCTGATATTTTCCATAGATTTCATTTGTAATCTATAAAGATTAAACTATTTATTATTATAAGAAGGTGGTTGATTCATGGCTACTCCAGAAGAAACTAAAGAAACTATGCAGACTGAAACGACTTCTGATAATGAAGTTAAAGAAACAGTAGAAGAAACTACTAATGAGACTGCTGTAGAAAATGATGAAGCAACTTTTGATACAATAAAAAAAGAACTTGAAGCTCAAAAAGAATTATTACAGCAAAGCGAAGACCACTATAAAAGATTGCAAGCTGATTTTGCAAACTTCCGTCGTCGCAATGAAAAAGAACGTGAAGAATTATCTAGTGTAGTACTTCAAGGATTAATTAAAGATTTATTACCTATCATTGATAATTTTGAACGTGCTTTAGCTGTTGAAGGAGCTGCTGGTACACCTCTTCACGATGGAATTTCCATGGTTTACAACCAATTAATGGAATCTTTGAAGAAAAATGGTCTTGAAGTTATTAAAGCTGCTGGTGAAAAATTTGATCCGAATTTCCACCAAGCTGTAATGCGCGTTCAAGATCCTGAAAAAGAAGATGATACCATCGAAGAAGAATTCCAAAAAGGTTATATGGTACAAGGTCGAGTAATTCGCCCAAGTATGGTAAAAGTTGTAGCTAATTAATCATTTAATTAACTATAATTAATATAAAATATTTTATTAAATTGCATAACACTTATATTTATATATAGATGTTTTTAGGAGGAATTTATAATGTCCAAAGTAATTGGTATTGACTTAGGTACTACTAACTCTGTAGTCGCTGTTATGGAAGGTGGCGAATCTACAGTTATTACAAACCCAGAAGGTAGCAGACTTACTCCTTCAGTTGTAGGTTTCACAAAAGATGGTGAACGTCTTGTAGGTCAACTTGCAAAACGTCAAGCCGTTTCCAATCCAGATAGAACAATCGCTTCAATCAAACGTCATATGGGCGAAGTTAATTATAAAGTAAATATTGATGGTAAATCTTATACTCCACCAGAAATTTCTGCTATGATTCTTCAAAAATTAAAAGCTGATGCAGAAAAATATCTTGGCGAAAAAGTAACTCAAGCAGTTATCACTGTTCCTGCTTACTTCAACGATAGCCAACGTCAAGCAACTAAAGATGCTGGTAAAATCGCAGGTCTTGATGTTCTTCGTATCGTAAACGAACCAACTGCTGCTGCTCTTGCTTATGGTCTTGATAAAGGTGAAGATGGTACAATCTTAGTATTCGACTTAGGTGGCGGTACATTCGATGTATCTATCCTTGAACTTGGTGATGGTGTATTTGAAGTAAAATCCACTAATGGTAATACTCATTTAGGTGGCGATGACTTTGACCATGCAGTAATGAATTGGATGGTAGAAGAATTCAAAAAATCCAACGGCATTGACTTATCTCAAGATAAAATGAGTGCTCAGCGTCTTATCGAAGCTGCTGAAAAAGCAAAAATCGAACTTTCCAGCATGACTTCTACAAATATCAACTTACCATTCATCACTGCTGATGCAACAGGTCCAAAACACTTAGATTTAACTCTTACTCGTGCAAAATTTGATGAATTAACAGCAGATCTTGTTGAAGCTACAATCGAACCAACTCGTAAAGCTATGGCTGATGCTGGTTTATCCGTTTCTGAAATCGACAAAATCATCTTAGTTGGTGGTTCTAGCCGTATCCCTGCTGTTCAAGAAGCTATTAGAAAATATCTTGGTAAAGAACCAAATCATGGTGTAAACCCTGATGAATGCGTTGCAGTAGGTGCAGCTATTCAAGCTGGTATCTTAGCTGGTGAAGTTAAAGACGTATTACTTCTTGATGTAACTCCACTTTCCTTAGGTATTGAAACATTAGGTGGTATTTGCACAAGAATTATTGAAAGAAATACTACTATCCCTACTTCTAAGAGCCAAGTATTCTCTACAGCGGCTGATAATCAGCCTGCAGTTAGCATTCATGTTCTTCAAGGTGAACGTGAAATGGCAGCAGACAACAAAACTCTCGGTCGTTTTGATTTAACAGATATTCCACCAGCTCCAAGAGGAGTTCCTCAGATCGAAGTTAAATTCGATATCGATGCTAACGGTATCGTTCATGTATCTGCAAAAGACCTCGGTACTGGTAAAGAACAAAATATCACTATTCAATCTGATAGCGGTATGAGTAAAGAAGATATCGACCGTATGGTTAAAGAAGCTCAAGCTCATGAAGCTGAAGATAAAAAACGTAAAGAAGAAGTAGAAACTAGAAATAATGCTGATTCTTTAGTATTCCAAGCTGAAAAAGTAATCAAAGATTTAGGCGATAAAGCTGATGCTAATACTGTAGCTAAAGTAAAAGATGGTATTGAAGGCGTTAAAAATGCTCTCAAAGGTACAGATATCGAAGCAATCAAAAAAGCTATGGAAGAATTACAAAAACCTCTTTATGAATTAAGCGCAGCTGCATATCAGCAGGCTCAGCAAGCTCAACAGCAAGCTGGCGGAGCAGGTGCTAATGCACAGCAACAGACTCAGACAAAAGATGATGACAATGTTGTTGACGCTGATTTTAAAGATGTAACTGATAAATAATTTAAGTTTAATTAATATAAGAAATTCGATGCACATAACTCCAGTTAATCCTTAGCTGGAGTTATGTCAATTAAGCATAAAATCTTTATTTAGGTTTAGGTGGTGCAAAGTGAGTACAAAACGCGATTATTATGAAGTCTTAGGCGTAAGTAAAAATGCTACAGAAGCAGAAATAAAAAAAGCCTACAAAAAAATGGCTCGAAAATATCACCCTGACCTCAATCGTGATAATCCTAAAGAAGCCGAAGAAAAATTCAAAGAAGTAAATGAAGCTTATGAGGTTTTATCCAATCCACAGAAAAAAGCTCAATATGATCAATTTGGTCATGCAGCTTTTGATGGTACTGGTGGAGCTGGCGGTGGCTTTGGCGGGTTCGGCGGTTTTGGTCAAGGTGGCTTTGGTGGAGAAGGTTTTGGCGATATCTTTGACATGTTCTTTGGCAATGGTGGTGGCGGCTCTGCTCGTCGTCGTGGCCCAGAACGTGGTTCTGATTTACGCTATAATTTATCTATTTCCTTTGAAGAAGCTGCATTTGGTAAAACAGTAGAACTCAATATTCCTCGTACAGAAAAATGTTCTAGTTGTAATGGTACAGGTGCTGCTGCTGGTACCCATCCTGAAACTTGCCCTGATTGCCATGGTACAGGTCAAGTACAATTCACTCAAAATACACCATTTGGTCGCATGGTAAATCAGCGTACTTGTTCCCGTTGCAGTGGTACAGGTGAAATCGTTAAAACACCATGTAAAGATTGTAATGGTAAAGGTGTTAAATCTGTTCGCTCTAAAGTTGAAGTTAAAATCCCTGCTGGCGTAGATACTGGAAATCGTATCCGCGTAGCTGGTGAAGGTGAAGCAGGTGTTCGTGGTGGATCTACTGGTGATTTATATGTATATATCACAGTAAAAGACCATAAATTCTTCAAACGTGAAGGCACTGAAATCATCTGCGAAGTTCCTATCACTTTTGTACAAGCTTCCTTAGGCGATACTATAGAAGTACCAACTCTTGATGGTAAAGTAGAAATGAAAATACCAGCTGGTATTCAGTCTGGTACAATAATGCGCTTAAAAGGAAAAGGTATTCCATTCCTTCGCGGTTCTGGTCGTGGCGATCAACATGTTCGCATTAAAGTTTTAACTCCACAAAAACTTACTGACAGACAAAAAGAACTTCTTCGTGAATTTGCTGGTATTAAAAATGATAAAGCAAATCCAGAACAAGAAAGCTTCTTTAAGACTTTAAAAAATCTCTTTAAATAAAAAAATGACTCCTAGTAATTATAACTAGGAGTCATTTTTTATTATTTATTTTTATCTATAAATTCTAAAGCCATTTCCGCATTTGACCTTGCTAAACTACGCAATTTAGCCATTCGTTTCAAATTCTGATTGCGATATATTTCTTTATTATTCCATTTAGCATTAATTTCTTGCATCAAAGCTTCCACTGTTACATTCTCTAAATCGCCTACAACATCTTCATCAATGGATTTTAAAAATCTATCAATTTTAGGATCATATGATATACCTATCATTGGCGTGCCCATCACACCTGCAAAAATCAATGCATGAAGGCGAATGCCAATCATTAAATCCATGTTTCCTACTAATGACATTAATTCCCTTGTTGTAAAATCTTCTTTCAAGATACATGCCGGCTGTTTCATTTTAGCTACAATTTTTTTAGCAGCCTTTACATCTTCTGGATATTGCATTGGCATAAAAACAATCTGAGCATTTAATTTCGTTACTGCTTCATCAGCCACTTCTGCTAAGACGTCTTTATAATGTTGCCATTCACGCCATTCACGCACAGATATACCAATTATCGGCTTAGTGAGTGAAATATGTGATTTCTTAAAAATCTCTCGCCCACTTTTTTTATCTACTGCATTTATTGCTAACACTGGATCTGCTGTAGCTTTTATCGGTGGTTTTACAATCTTAAGCATATCCAATTCTTTTAATGAATCTTTATCGCGAACTGTAATCAACGCACTATGATTGCCAAACCATCTCATCAAGCGTCTTGCGAATTTACCATAAATAGGGCCAATACCTTGAGCATATAACATTATCGGTGTATGAACTAATTTAGCTAAAAATAATACACCCATATAATAATATAAGCTTCGACCGCTAGTTACATTTTGTAATAAGCTACCACCACCACTTATAAGTAAATCCGCCTTTTTCAACACTTTCAAAATATCTACTACATTTAACCAATTAACTGCATCAACACTATGGCGTTTTCTTGTATATTCTGGGTCTGATGAAATAACTGTAATATGAAGTTTTGGATTAAGCTCTGAGAATACTTCTAACATTGCAGATAGCATCGCTTCATCGCCTGCATTTTTAGAACCATAATACCCAGAAATTACAATATTATTCATTCAAAGACTTACTCCTATCTGTTGAAGATGCAATATATTGCCATAAATACAATGCACCCATGACAACACAGCCTATGACAGCACCCCATAAAGCACCATCAAAACCTCTCATTAATGACATAAATACCGGCGTACGCATATGTGCAAAAGTTTCTACCATAGAACCTTGTCCAATAGTCGCTACTATAGATAAAATAAAGAAGATAGCTGCTGGCCACTTACGATACCATGCCATGATCATTATTATAAACGCTGGATGACCAATAAAAATTTCTTTTGAACGAGGTCTTGCATAAAACGCTTGTTCTAAGAAAGCTCTTATTTTCAATTCTATGCCAGGAACAGGAACGCCAGCTGTATGACCGGAACGACCGATAAAGATAACAGCTACAATCATAGCTATCAAAAATCCTACTAAAGCTTTTACAGATACAGTCATATTCAATATACGTTTAGCCTGTTCTTTAAAAGCTGGTGGTGTTAATAAATTATCACCGAATATATCAAAACGTTGCATAAAGGCTATAGCCACTAAAATAATTGGCAATACAAATGTTAACTTGATACCACGGAAAATACTCATTTCCAAGAAGAATTCTACATCAGATAAAATACCAGATAAGAACATTGCCCCCATCATAGAAACAACACTTGCACAGACAATAGCCTTCACTGCTTTTAATAATAATGGACCAAATTTTAATTTACCAATTAGACGATTTCTACGAATTACATCTAATTGACTTATCATACCAATAGCAGGGAAAACATTTGCCGCAGCTAAAGCAGCCATTATACGAATTGTAGAGCCTTTTCCTATCAATACTGGAACAGCTGTTATTACAAAGCAAATTGCTAATAAAATATACTGTTTTTTATTTGACAAGCTTGGGTAAACCAAAGAAATATACAATACACAAGCACTACAAATACCTAAAAGCATTATAACTTGCAAAATTCTATTGCCAAAAAATGGCTCAAAATGACTAGCAGGTCCAATATTAAAACCTTTAGATTCAAGTTTTGCTTTTGTATCTGAAATATATTTCATATTTGTAGCTAATAGAGACATATCACCTTCAGGTTTTTCATAAATACGCATTAAATCTATACGTATATTACGTTCTTCATCAGTATTTGCCCAACGCTCAACAGCTACATCCATTTTCAATTTTGGCTGTTCATCTTTTGGTATAGTATATAATCTAGCGACTTTATAATCTAAACCTCTAGCAATATCATATAGACCATCTTGTGGATAAAATTGCAATTGTGTAACATGTTCAATCATACCAAGAGTGATATCTCTTTCTTTCATCAACTCAATAGTACGCTCAGTATTATGCAAACCACCTAATGTTTCAGAACCAGAAAATACTATTTCTGATATTTTGAAATCCTTTAAACGGTCAAAAACTGCATTGATATCATCATCTGTTACATTTTTATAATTACTAGGTCTAGCCAACACATAAAAACCTGCATCATTAACAGCCTTCATTTCATCAGTTGGCATACCTAAATTCATTTTTAATAACTCTGTATAATTAGCTTTTACTGCTAATATTTCTTGATTTCCTAAATCTAGAACATTTACTCTCTCTTTGCCTAAGCGTCTAAATAAATCTTCTTTTACTTCTGTATATGTTTGCTTATCATGTCCTACAACATATACTTCGTCAGCTTTTATAGTACCTTGCTGAACTAAAGTACGCCATGCAGGATCACTTAAAGTTCCACTATAATAATTTTCTAGTACAGAACTGCCTGCAATAGCCATAGCTTTGCCATTTTTATTCAATTTTTCAAATGTAGTTTCATATACAGCAAGTGAAGAGATACCTGCCTGTTTTGCTTGAGATAATACTTCCTCTACTGGCATTCCTTCTAATTGAGCTAATTTAACCATATCTTCATAATCAATGGCTAAATCCACTGTCATATTTGCTTTTTCTACACTATTACGTTGAATATTTACACCAATAGCAGCTATTAGGCCAATTATTATACAAACAATCAACAAACGATTATATTTAAACTTTGTCAATCTCTATTCCACCTTACTTATTACTTATTGATACTTGCTTCAATAAGTACTTGACCATTTTGCTGTTCTACTCTAGTAAATTTTGCACCTTCTAATGGTAATTTATCTGTTGAAACTAAGAATATATCTTTAGTGAAACTTATACCAATTTTACCAAACAATCTATTTTCTGTATTAGCATCTGTAATGCGGAAAAGTAAATTTTTTCCTTCCACTACAATAATACCTTTTACATTGATAGTTGCTTCTTGCCCTAAGAAAGAAATTTTTCCTGTAGCTTCAACATTATCAGGTGTAATTTTTACTGCTATATCAGAAATTTTATCTACTTCTTTTGCTAATAATTGGGCTAAATTATTTTCATCAATTAGACCTGTTATTGTCAAATTATCAGCTGAATTTATCACCAATCTACGAGCTAATAATAAATCTTGTACGCTAATCTCTATATTTTCGCCCTTTAAAGATAACTCATTTAAATTTACTTTATCTAATTTTATATTTGTAGCTTCAATATCTATATTATCTACTTGACCAAATAGCATCATAAAGCTAGGTGATGTTTCTATATTGGCACTAACAGAATCAGTTTGCAAACTTCTTTCTATGCGTCCAGATATTTGATTACTTATATATGTTGGTAATATATAAGTTGCACCTGCCAATGCTATTACAACTACAAGGATTAAACCTATTAATAATTTTCGCAAATTCAAGATACCTCGTATTTTAAATTATATGATTAGCTTTTGCATGTAAATAAGATTCAATAAATTTATTGATATCTCCGTCCATTACGCCTTGTGTATCACTTGTTTCTGTATTCGTTCTATGGTCTTTTACTAAATTATATGGGTGGAATACATAAGAGCGAATCTGGCTACCCCATTCAATTTTTTGCTGGTCACCTTCAAGTGCTGCAAGTTCTTTTTCTTTCTTTTCCATTTCAAGTTCAAAGAGTCTAGCACGAAGTAAACGCAAACATTGTTCACGGTTTTGCAACTGAGAACGTTCACTTTGACATTGTGCTACAACACCTGTTGGAATATGTGTCATACGTACAGCAGAGTCAGTTTTATTGATATGCTGTCCACCTGCACCACTTGCACGATAAGTATCTACACGTACATCAGCCATATTGATATCCACTTCTACATCATCATCAATTTCTGGCATAACATCACAAGCAGAGAAAGATGTATGTCTACGAGAGTTTGCATCAAATGGAGAAATTCTAACTAAACGATGAACACCTTTTTCTGATTTTAAATAGCCATAAGCATTATGACCTTTAATCAATAAAGTAACAGATTTTACCCCAGCTTCATCACCTGGCAATAAATCTGCTGTTTCTACGCTAAAGCCATTGCGTTCTGCCCAACGTCCATACATGCGTAATAACATCTGTGTCCAGTCTTGTGCTTCTGTTCCGCCAGCACCTGCATGTAGCGTCAAAATTGCATTATTAGCATCATATTTCCCTGATAATAACAATTCTAATTCTAACTGTTCTATAGCTTCATTGATTTCTTTTATCTCTGCTTCTACATCATTGCAAACAGTTTCATCTTTATCTTCCATGCCCATTTCCCATAAAATCTGCATTTCTTCAAATTTATGGAGAATGTTTTTGTATTTGTCTACACCTGCTTTGACACCATTTAATTCTTGAGTGATTTTTTGGGCTTGGTCTGGATCGTCCCAAAAAGTAGGTTCACCCATTTTATATTCTAGCTCAGCAATTTTTTCTTCTTTGCGAGCGATGTCAAAGTGAATCCCCCATTTCAGTGAGCTTTTTTTCTATCGCTACAATCGTAGTGTGTAAATCTTCTAGCATCATTTCACTTCCTTTTTTATTTTTAACTAAAATAAATAAAATTATTTATAGGCAAAAGCTCTATTAAATTGAATAAAAATAGAGCTTTTCCTTATCATTATATATTAATTATTTATTTTTGCCACAACAGTTTTTATATTTTTTACCGCTACCACAAGGACAAAGGTCATTTCTACCTATATTATTGCTTTTTGCCTGTGGAGATTTAGAAATACTTTCACCATGATTTACAGTTGCATTTTTCAAACGGTCTTCTGGCTGTGGTTGTTCACGAACAACATTTACACGATACATCAATTTTGCAATATCTTCTTGAATATTATCAATCATTGCTTGGAACATATCATGACCTTCAATTTTATATTCAACTAATGGATTTCTTTGACCATAAGCACGCAAGCTAATACCTTCACGAAGCATATCCATATGATCTAAATGTTCCATCCATTTATTATCTACAACTTTAAGCATAATGATGCGTTCTAAATCACGCATTACTTCACTGCCGAATAATTTTTCACGATTATCATAATTATCTTTAGCTACTTTATATAAAGTTTCTTTTAATTCATCACGACTCATCGCTTCTAATTGTTCTTTTACTAGAGTTCCTTTTGGTGCATAAATATCTTCTGCTTCTTGGATTAAACCATCTAATGTCCATTCTTCTGGATAAAGTTTTTCATTAGCATATCTATCCATCTGACTGTCAATTATACGTTTAACCATTTCAATGATATTTTCATAGAGATTTTCACCAAGTAAAATCTTACGACGTTGGTCATAAATAACTTCACGCTGTTGATTCATGACATCATCATATTCAATGACATGTTTACGAATATCGAAGTTACGTGCTTCAACTTTTTTCTGTGCCTGTTCAATGGAACGAGTAACTAATTTATGTTCAATTGGATCATCTTCACCCATGCCAAGTTTTTCCATGATATTGGCGATATTATCAGAACCAAATAGACGCATTAAATCATCTTCTAAGGATAAGAAGAAACGTGATGCACCTGGGTCACCTTGACGACCAGCACGACCACGTAACTGATTATCAATACGACGAGATTCATGACGTTCTGTACCAATTACATAAAGACCGCCAACTTCTGCTACGCCTTCACCTAAGCTAATATCTGTACCACGACCAGCCATATTAGTAGCAATAGTTACAGCACCTTTTTGACCTGCATCTTTAATGATTTCAGCTTCCATTTCATGATATTTAGCATTTAATACTTTATGGTCTATACCTTGTCTTTTCAATTGTGCACTTACTTCTTCAGATTGAACGATAGAAGTTGTACCTACTAAGACTGGCTGACCTTTAGCATGACATTCTTTTATTGTATTGATTACTGCTTTCATTTTAGCTTTTTTAGTTTTATAAATAACATCAGGATAATCAATACGTTTAATAGGTTTATTTGTAGGTACTACAATTACTGGTAATTTATAAATCTTTAAGAATTCATTTTCCTCTGTTTTTGCTGTACCTGTCATACCAGCTAATTTTTCATACATACGGAAATAATTCTGGAAAGTAATTGTTGCTAAAGTTTGAGATTCACGCTGAATTTTTACACCTTCTTTAGCTTCAATAGCTTGATGTAAACCTTCAGAATAACGTCTACCAAACATCAAACGACCTGTAAATTCATCGACAATGACGATTTCACCATCACGAACAACATAATCGCGGTCGCGTTTCATCATTGCTTTGGCACGAAGTGCTTGTGTAAAGCAATGAGACATTTCTATATTAGCACTATCATATAAGTTTTTAATATTTAATGCTTTTTCTACTTTTGCTACAGCAGAATCATTAGGAGAAACTGTCTTTTCTTTTTCATTTAAAACATAATCTTCTCCTTCTTTTAAATTTGCTACAGCTTTTGCCATGATAGCATACATATCAGTAGATTTTGCACCAGGACCAGAAATAATAAGTGGTGTTCTAGCTTCATCAATTAAAATACTATCCACTTCATCGATGATAGCATAATTTAATTCACGTTGTACCATCTGTTCTTTAGATACAACCATATTATCTCTTAAATAGTCAAAACCAAATTCATTATTTGTACCGAAAGTAATATCGCAATTATAAGCAAATTTACGAGAAGGGAAATCCATATCATGAGTGATTAAACCAACTGTTAATCCTAAAGAACGATATAATCTACCCATCCATTCGCTATCACGTTTTGCCAAGTAATCATTAACTGTAATCATATGCACGCCTTTACCAGTTAATGCATTTAAATATACAGCTAATGTAGCTACTAATGTTTTACCTTCACCTGTACGCATTTCAGCGATTTTACCTTCATGTAGGCAAATACCACCAATCATCTGTACATCAAAATGACGCATACCAAGCACACGTCTAGAAGCTTCACGAACAGTTGCGAAAGCTTCTGGCAAAATACTATCTAAAGATTCACCATTTGCTATACGGTCTTTAAAATCACTTGTTTTTCCATATAATGAGCCATCGCTCAGCTGTTTCATTTGCGGTTCTAAAGCGTTTATTTTTTCTACAATACCGCGCATACGGCGAATTTCACTTTCATTATTATCGCCTAAAAATCTTTTAATAAAGCCGAACAAAAATCTCAACCCCTAACAAAATCATATTTTAATGTAGTATAACTAAAACATCTAAATCTATTTATCCTAAAAAATCTAAGATAATTTACTATCTACAAACTAAAATATTATAGATGTAAAAATTATATACAAATAAAACTACATCAAATTTTATCAAACAATGCTTAATAAGTCAAAGATAGTCATTATTTTATTTACTTATTTATATAAAAAAATCGAGCTAATTAACTTAGCCCGATTTTATCTCAATGTATTATTGTCTACCTAAAATATATTATACACCAGACTCAATTAAACCATATTTACCATCTTTACGTTTGTAAACAACGTTAACATCTTCAGTTTTATCATCACGATATACGAAGAAATCATGGTTTAATAAATTCATCTGCATAATAGCTTCTTGAACATCCATAGGTTTTACCACAAAACGTTTTGTTTTAATAACAACTGCTTCATCTTCTTCAACAGGTTTTGCAGTTGGAGTCATCATTTCAGTTCTGATACTACCTTCACGGAAACGTTTTTCCAATTTAGTTTTATATTTACGAATCTGACGTTCAATTTTTTCGATAACTAAATCAATAGATGTATACATATCCATTGTTGCTTCCTGTCCACGTAATAAAATTCCCTGAACAGGTACAGTAACTTCTACAATATGACGGTCTTTTGATACTGTAAGAAGGACGGTAATTTCTCCAACATTATCGAAGTATTTTGTTACTTTTCCTACTTTCTTTTCTACATAATCGCGAAGTGCTGGAGTGACTTCAATGTTTTTGCCTCTAATAGTGAATGTTGCCATATGCATTCATCCCCTTTTCTGTATCTTTGATTATATATATTCTACAACTACTATTTCTATTCCTTCTATTTTTTATAAAAATTTTAAAAAATTTTTACAAATTTTATGCATTACTGATTTATACTAATTAATTATCTATATATCTCAGTATTTTCGCCTAATAATTTAATAATCTTCCATTATCATTCCATTCTCCATACATAATGCCTTTCTTTGTATTTTCAATTAATTTTTCTAATCTTTTTTGAAATAATTGAGGATTTTTCTTTTTTATTTGAATAGTATCTATGCGTACACGTTGATATAATGATGGAAACTTATGGAAATTTGCCCAAACCATCTCATCTTTTTTCAATGCTTCTAATATATCTATATCTATATTAAATCCCTTTTCCGACATATCTGGTAATACTTTTTTACCTGCTTGTGTCATTTTTCCTAACTTTTCCATTCTTCGACAACGTTCTTTATTCAATTCCGACCAGATAGAGCCTTTTTTTCGTGGAGATAATCTTTGTATTGTTATTCCATTATCAAGTTTTTTTACCGTACTATCTATCCAACCAAAGCACAAAGCTTCCTCCACAGCATCTATATACCAAAATGTATCATCATTTTGTGGCTTACCTCGTTTTACTATCACCCAACATTCTTTTTGTGTTTCATAATTATTTTCTAGCCATAGTCTTAATTCTTCTCTATTTTTAGCCTTTAATATATTTATAGGTTTTACTTCTTTCATCTTGTAAATACTCCATTTTGATTATTTTCAATAAATTTTATTATACATCACTAGATAATAATTTATACGTAATTTTATTCTGTTCAAATTAACTAAAAAGCTTTATAATATGCTATAGAATAGGAGAGATAAAAATATGTTAGATACTGATTTATGTTGGTGTGGCAGTAATAAAGCATATAAAGACTGCCATAAACAATTTGACGAACACTTAAATTCCATTAAATTAAAGGCATTCAAAGGTCAAAAAAGACCACCTCGCAATATTATAAAAAATGAAAAAGATATTGAAGGTATTCGCAAAAGTGGCATTATAAATAATGGGGCTCTTGATTTAATAGCTTCTAAAATTTGTGCTGGTATGGATACAGAAACTATCAATTTATTAGCACATAATTATATCGTTGAACATGGCGGTATTCCTGCTTGCTTAAATTATGAAGGCTATCCAAAAAGTATCTGCGTATCTATTAATAATGTAGTTTGTCATGGTATTCCTAGTCGTGATATCGTTTTAAAAGATGGCGATATTGTAAATGTAGATGTAACTACTATTCTTGATGGATATTATGCTGATGCTTCTCGTATGTTTATGATAGGTAATGTTTCTGATAAAGCAAGAAAGTTAGTAGAAGTTACTAAAGAATGTATGGAAATCGGTATTAAAGCTATTAAACCATGGGGCTTTGTTGGTGATATCGGAGCTGTTGTTGAACATCATGCACATAAACACGGTTATTCTGTAGTTGAAGATTTAGGTGGTCATGGTGTTGGTAAAAAGTTCCATGAGGAACCATTCGTAGCTCATTTTGGTAAAAAAAATACAGGTATGCTTCTCGTTCCTGGCATGGTTTTAACTGTTGAACCAATGATTAATATGGGTGCTCGCCATGTAGTCTTAGACCCAGTAGATGAATGGACAATCTATACAAAAGATGGCTCTTTATCTGCACAATGGGAAAAAACTGTATTAATCACTGAAACTGGTACAGAAATACTTGCTGATTAATACTCAAATTATTAAACTAAAAATGCTTCCTGCTACAAATACAGGAAGCATTTTGTAATATTGCTTAAATTTTATTAAAGGGGTTTTGTAATGACTAATAAACCAATTATTAGTATGGAAAAAGTATTTAAAAAATATGAAAATAATGCTCTAGCTTTAAATGATATAAATGTAGAAATTCATAAAGGGGAATTTGTTTTTATCGTAGGTCCAAGTGGAGCTGGTAAATCCACCTTTATGCGCATGCTTTTACATGAAACCTTACCTACTTCTGGAACAGTTATCATCAATGGATATAATATCACTAAAATGAAACGACAAGATATTCCTTATTTACGTCGTAGTCTAGGCATCGTTTTCCAAGATTATCGCCTTTTACCTGATAAAACGGTTTATGAAAATATTGCCTTTGCTATGCGAGTTATCGAAGCACCTCGCCGTCTAATACAACATAGCGTAAATAGTGTTTTAGATGTCGTAGGTTTGAAAGATAAATATAATTGTTTTCCTCATCAATTATCCGGTGGTGAACAGCAACGTGTAGCTATAGCTAGAGCTATCGTTAATCAACCTGCTATCGTCATTGCTGACGAACCAACAGGAAATCTTGATCCAGAAACTACATGGGGTATCATGGAAATATTTTATCGCATCAATAAAGCTGGTACTACAATCGTCATGGCTACTCATAATAAAGAAATCGTAGATACTATGCAACGACGCGTATTAACTATTGAAAACGGTCAAATTATTCGAGATGTTGCTCAAGGAGGTTATAGTGATGAAACTTAGTACAAGTGAATATTTTATCAAAGAAGTCTATACCTCTTTTAAACGTAACATTTGGATGACTTTAGCTTCCATTTTTACAGTAGTTCTTTCTTTATTTATCTTAGGTTTTTTCTCTATCGTCATTTTAAATTTAAATAAAATGGCAGACACATTAGAATCACAAGTACAAATAAGCGTATATTTGAAAGATGATTTATCCCAAGAAGAAATCGATGAAACTAAAGAAACTTTGAGTAAAATAGAAGGATTACAAGATATTAAATTCACTACTCGTGAAGAAGCTATGGAAAATTTCAAAGAACGTCTAGGCGACCAACAATTTTTATTAGATGCTTTAGATGATACCAATCCTCTACCTGATTCTTTTTCTTTGACCGTTACTTCTCCTCAGCAAGTAAAAACTATAGCTGATACAGCAACTGCTCTCGATAGCGTAGAATCTGCTTCCTATAGTCAGGATATCATCAATCATTTATTCAATCTGACTCACTTAATTCGCTTAATTGGTGTAGCTTTAATAATCCTATTGACTGGTGCTGCTATTTTTATCATTTCAAATACAATACGCCTCACTGTATTTGCTCGCAGAAAAGAAATAGCCATCATGAAATATGTTGGTGCAACTGACTGGTTCATTCGCTGGCCTTTCCTTCTTGAAGGCATTTGTCTTGGCTTTATCGGTGGGGGTTTAGCTACTATTTTTCTTTATATAGTCTACAATCAAGTTACTCAAGAAATCTATGAAGCTATGGCATTTTTCCCACTCATTCCGCAACACCCATTCATTGATTATATCAGCCTTGCTATCTTAGTTGCAGGAATTATCATTGGTGCTTTGGGCAGTACCATTTCTTTAAAAAGATTTCTAAAAGTTTAAGGAGCATATTTTAATGAAAAAATTTCTTATTTTATCTTTATTATTATGCTTTTTTATGACAAACACACCTCTCGTTTTTGCCGAAAGCCTTTCTGAAAAACAAGAACGCATTGAACAACAAGCCCAAGAAGAAAAAAATAAAATACAAGAAGCCACTGATAAATTAAACGAGGTTTCTGAAAAAATGCGTATCTTACAAGCAGAATTAGATGAAGCAAATACAGCTTATAAGGAAATAAAAGCTAAATTAGACAATGCTAATGAACAGATTGCTCAAAAGAAAAAACAATTAGCAGATACTGAACAATCATTGAAAAAGAACCAGAAATATTTACAAAAACGTGTACGTGATATCTATATACATGGACAAATTTCTTATCTAGATATTTTATTTGGTGCAAAAGATTTTTCAGATTTTTTGACTAGAATGGATTTAATCAAAAGAATTTTACGCTATGACTATGATTTAATCACTAAAATTCATCAAGAACGCAATAGCATTATACAAACTAAAGCAGAATTAGAAAAAGAAAAAACTGCTACAGAAAAATTATATGACGAAGCTAAAACTAAAAAATTTGCTCTTGATGATAAAAAATCCGCTCTTGATAAAATGATAGATAGAATAAAATATGACAAAGAAACATCAGAAAAAGCATATAAAGAACTCATGAATGCATCTGAACAAATTGCTTTAATGATACAAAGACGAGGCTCTTCGGCATATGTCGGCACAGGGCAAATGATTTGGCCTTTAGGTGGCCCTATAACTTCTGAATATGGCTGGCGAACTCACCCTATTTATGGCAATGCTCGCTATCATAGCGGTATTGATATTGGTGGTGATTATGGCATGAATATCTATGCTGCTGACTCTGGTACTGTAACATATTCAGGCTGGATTAGCGGTTATGGCAATACTGTCATTATTGACCATGGAAATGGCGTTTCTACACTTTATGGTCATAATCAATCACTCACTGTAAGTGTCGGTCAAAATATCTCTCAAGGTGATGTCATAGCTCATTGTGGCTCTACAGGAAATTCCACAGGCCCTCATTGTCATTTTGAAGTTCGTGTCAATGGTGAACCTACTAACCCATATGACTATTTATAAATACTAAGTGGTGATATTTTATGAATAAAATTTTAAAAACTATAATTGCAGTCTTACTCATAGCAATTATCTCCTCAATTTCTACTTTAGGTTTAATTTATTATGCTCTCGGTTTTAATGAACAAGGATTTAGCAATCTAATGCGTTTTATTACAGCTTATCGCTTCATTGAAACAAAATATGTCAATGATACTGATGATGTAAAACTAATTGATGGTGCGATTGATGGCATGGTAAAATCCTTAAATGACCCTCATTCCAATTACCTATCACCTAAAATGTATAAAACCTTAATGGAACAAACAGAAGGCTCTTTTGCTGGTATCGGTGTTGTCATGGGTATGGATAATGAACAAAAAATTCATATAGTCGGCATCATGGAAAATTCTCCAGGGCAAAAAGCAGGTCTTCAAGAAGGTGATGAAATTTTAGCCGTTGATGGGGTACCAGTAACTCAAATGGCATTTGATGAAGTAGCTGCCCATGTTCGTGGACAAGCTGGCACCGATGTAGTTTTAACCATTATGCGCGATAATGCAAATCAAGATATAACGATTACACGCGACAATATAAAATTAAAAACTGTCGGTCATAAAATGTTAGATAATAATATCGGCTATATTCAAATAGTATCTTTCTCTGAAGACACTGCCAATGAATTTAACGAAGCTTACAATGATTTAAAAAATCAAGGTATGAAGGCACTTGTATTAGATTTACGCAACAATCCTGGCGGACTTTTGACAACTTGTGTTGAAATTGCTAAAAAACTTGTACCTAAAGGAGAAATTGTTTCTATCGTTGATAAACAAGGAAATAAAGAAACATATTCTTCATCTTTAGAAGCTCCTGAATATCCTCTTGTTGTCTTAATCAATAAAAACAGTGCTAGTGCATCTGAAATACTCTCTGGCGCTATTCAAGATACAAAAGCAGGTACAATAATCGGTAATACTTCTTATGGTAAAGGCTCTGTGCAAACAATCTTACCTATGTTTGAAGATGATGCTGTAAAATTAACTATTGCTAAGTACTATACACCAAGTGGACGTTCTATAGATGGCACAGGTATCACACCTGATATTGAAATAAATTTAGATGAAAATGCTACTTCAGATACACAATTAGATAAAGCATTAGAAGTTTTAAAAGCTCAATTAAATAATAATTAAATATTTTATTTAGGCTATCACTAAAAAATAAATAATATTAGTGATAGTCTTTTATTTTTTTCTAAAATTATAAAAGGATTTTAAAAATTTTCAGAGAATATATTAAATATAGATTTTTAAGATTTTACACCCAGGAGGGATTTTAATATGACAGAATTTAATAGTACACAATTAAGAAATTTAGCATTAGTAGGACATGGCAAATCTGGTAAAACATCAATAGCAGAAAACTGCCTTTTCAAATGTGGTGCTACTAATCGTGTAGGCAAAACAGATGATGGCACTTCCATACTTGATTATGAACCAGAAGAAGTAAAACGCAAAATGACTATTGATTCTAGTCTAGCTTCTTGTGAATGGCAAGGTTACAAAATTAATTTCATAGATACTCCAGGGTATCCTGATTTTACAGGAGAAGTAAAATCTGCTCTTACTGCTTGTGAATCAGCAATCGTAGTAGTTTCTGCTACATCTGGTATTGAAGTTGAAACAGATAGAGCATGGAAATATGCTGAAGAATTATCTCTACCACGTGCTATTTTCATCAATAAAATGGACCGTGAACATGCTGATTTTTATAAAGTAGTAGAAGAATTACGTGCTCATTTTGGTAAAGGAATTGTTCCTATTCAAATTCCTATTGGTAGCGAAGCTAATTTCCAAGGCGTAGCTGACCTTATCACTATGAATACAAAAGTCTTAATCAAAAATAAAGATTTAATTTATGAAATTCCTGAATATATGAAAGATGAAGTAGATACTGCTCGTCATATGCTCATGGAAACTTGCGCTGAATTTAATGATGAATTATTAGAAAAATATCTTGAAGGCGAAGAAATCACTGAAACAGAAGTAGCAGCTGCTCTCATTGAAGGTATCGTAAATGCTAAAATTTTCCCTGTACTTTGCGGTAGTGCTACTAAAGGTATTGGCTTTAGACAATTAATGAACAGTATCATTGAATATATGCCAACACCTTATTTCCGTGCTTCTATGGGTATTAATCCAAAAAATAATGAACTCATTGAACGCCGTACAGAAGATGCTTTCTCCGGATATGTATTTAAAACAGTTGTTGACCAATTCATCGGTAGAGTTAGTTACTTAAAAATCTTATCTGGCACTTTAATTGAAAACAGTTCTGTATATAATAGCGTTAGCGAAAAAACTGAACGTATTAGCAGTCTTTATAGTGCTTGTGGTAAAAATCAACAAGCTCAAAAAATTGCTCATGCTGGTGATATCGTAATCATCACCAAACTTCAAGCAACAAAAACAGGTGATACTTTATGTAATGAAGAAGAACCTATCAAATATGAACCTGTTACTCATCCAGCTTCTATGTTTACTATGGCAATCAAAGCAGATAAAAAAGCTGACGAAGATAAAATCGGCAATGCATTAACTCGTCTAGTAGATGAAGACCCTACTTTAACAATCTATAAAAATACAGAAACTGGCGATTTAACTATCAGTGGTGTAGGTGAATTACATCTCGATGTAGCTATTGAAAAACTCCTAAATAAATTTGGCGTTACAGCTAAACTTTATCAGCCTGCTATCGCTTATCGTGAAACTATCCGTGGCACTAGCAAAGTTGAAGGAAAACATAAAAAACAAAGTGGTGGACATGGTCAATATGGCGATGTTTGGTTAGAATTTAGCCCTGGTGAATTAGGTAGTGGTGTTACTTTCACTGAAACTATCGTAGGTGGTGCTGTTCCTCGTCAATATATTCCTGCTGTAGAGAAAGGTGTTCGTGAAACACTTCAAACAGGTATTTTAGCTGGTTATCCAATGGTTGATATCAAAGTTAATCTCTTTGATGGTTCTTATCATACTGTTGACTCTTCAGAAATGGCTTTCAAAACAGCAGCAGCTCTTGCTATAAAAAAAGGTATTCCTGAAGCAAAACCTGTACTTTTAGAACCATATTATACTTTAAAAATCACAATTCCAGAATATTATATGGGTGATGTAATCAGTGGTATCAATACAAAACGTGGTCGCATCATCAATACTGAAAGCCCATCTCACGATGTCAGCATCATTGAAGCTCAAGTTCCTTTAGCTGAATTATATAAATATGCTACTGATTTACGTTCAGCAACTCAAGGTCGTGGCAGTTACACTATGGAATTTTCACATTATGAAGAAGTTCCTGCTAAAATTAGTGAACAAATAATTGCTGAAAATAATAAATAAAATCTCAAAATAATAAACGAAATGTGAGATAGCCTACATTTTTTGTAGGTCTATCTTGCATTTTTCAGAAAATATATAAAAAAATTAAATTTAAAAATTATACTTGACAATCAACCACAAAAGCTGCATAATATATTACATAAGATACAACTGTGGTATAGGGATTGGGCTTTTTCCCTTTTTTATTTTGCTATTTAAAGAAAACGTTTACCAAAATGGAGGTATAAAAATGTCTAATATTATCGAATTCTTAAAATCTCAAGAAGCTAAAGAAAAACTTATGAGCCTTTACAATCTTGATGAACAAGCTGTAGATACTCAAGTTAAACGTTATCAAAAATTAGCTGATGCTTTTGCTGAAGTTTATCCTGTTGATAATGCATCTTTCTTCAGTTCTTCTGGTCGTATTGAAATCATTGGTAACCATACAGACCATCAACTTGGTCGTATCGTAGCTGCAAGTATCGACATGGATACAATCGCAATTGTTACTCCTAATGCTGACGGCAAAATTCATGTAAAAAGCTTAGAATATGATGAATTCACTATTGATGTTAATGATTTAGCTGTTAAAGAAGATGACTCTCGTACTGTTAAATTAATCAAAGGTATTCTCGAACGTTTCGTTCAAAATGGCAGAAAAATTGGTGGCTTCACTACATTCATGACAACTACAGTATTAAGTGCTGCTGGTGTTAGCTCCTCTGCTTCTTTTGAAATGCTTATCTGCGCAATTTTAAATGACCTCTACAACAATAACGAAATCTCTACTTTAGAATGTGCTAAAGCTGGTCAATGGGCTGAAAATAACAAATGGGATAAAAAATCCGGACTTTTAGACCAATTAGCATGTGCTACTGGTGGTATGATTACTATTGACTTTGCTAACTATGAAAACCCTGAAGTTGTAAAATTAGATAGTAAAGTTATTCAAGATAAATATGACTTTTTCATCACTCCTACAGGCGAAGATCACTCCGCTCTTGATGGCGAATACACTGCTATCACTGTAGAAATGAAAGCTATCTCCCAATTCTTTGGTAAAGAATACTTAAAAGATGTTAGCATGGACGATATCATGGCAAATCTTCCAGCTCTTCGTGAAAAAGCTGGCGACCGTGCAGTTCTTCGTGCTATCCACTTCATTACAGAAACAGAACGTGTTCGCAAATTAGCTGCAGAAGTTAAAGAACATGATTACACTAACTTTGAAAAAGCTGTTACTGATTCTGGTCTTTCTTCTTGGAGATTTTTACAGAACTGTGCAACACCAGACCCTAAACATCAAGGTATTGCACTCTTCCTCGCTATGAATGAAATTTACTTCCAGAATCATAAAGGTGTATGCCGTGTTCATGGTGGCGGTTTTGCTGGTTCTATTCTTTCTGTTATTCCAAAAGAAGAATCTCCTGCATTTAGAGCATTCCTCAAAGATGTTCTTAAAAATGAATATTATGAAATTCATATGCGTGATGCAGGTAGCGTTAAAGTTTTCTAATTTAGCTCTCTCTAATTCTCTTAATATACAATCTCCAAATAGCAGGCAACATATTTTTGTGTTGCCTGCTATTTATTTTACGATTATATTGATATTTAATAGGCAAATCACAGCTTTTTTGATAAAATAAAATACAACTATTTCCTCAAATATATTTCTTATATTTAATAACTAAAAAAGGAGGGATAATTTATGCAAACAGAAAAAACTCCTATAATTTCCAAAGATAAAGATGAGTTAAAAGCTGCACTAGAAGCAATTTTATTTATATCGGGTGAAGCAGTATCTCATTTTCGCTTAGCAAATACTTTAAACATTACAAGCGATGAATTAGATGAACTCATCATGTCCTTACAAGAAGATTTACAAGCTAAACATCGTGGATTAGCATTAGTCAAAATTGCTGGTGGCTATCGATTATGTACAAAAATAAAAATAGCTCCTTATCTTGAAAAATTCACTCAAGTCGTTGATAAAAAGCTCTCTCAACCTATAATGGAAACACTATCTATCATTGCTTTTAAGCAACCTGTTACTAAACAGGAAATCGAAGAAATTCGCGGTGTAAATACAGATAAAATCTTACGTCGTTTACTTGAAAGAGATTTAATTCAAGAAGTTGGCCGTAAAAAGGTCATCGGCAGACCTATATTATATGGTACTACTTCTACATTTTTACAATGTTTCGGCTTAAATGATATAAAAGATTTGCCAGAATTGCCAAATATGAGTTATGAAGAACGAGAAAAACTCTACCAAGAAGCAAATTTATTTTCTAATGAAGATTTAAAAACTGATTAAAACAATTAAGGTATTTTATCATGGAACAAAAATTATTCACCAGTGGCGAATTTGCTAAATTTTGCAATACAACAAAAGATACATTATTTCACTATGATGATATTAATTTATTAAAACCTGCCAAAATAGCCCCTAATGGCTATAGATATTATTCAGCTAATCAAGCATTTTTATTTGATATGATTTCACTTTTAAAAGAAGTAGGTCTTAGCTTAGAAGAAATCAAAATATATATGGATAATCGCGATGCTAAAACTTTTTTATCCATGTTAAAAGAAAAAGATAAAAAAATCCATCAAGAAATAGAACGGTTAAAAAGATTGCGTAGTTTATTAAAAAATACAATGAATATCACACTTGATTCTTTCAATGTAGAAATTGATAAAATCACATTCACTCATAAAGAAGAAGAGTATTTTATTGTAACTGAAGGGCCTAAAACTCCTGATGATAAAGCTATTTTTTCAGCTATTTCTCAACATGTCAATTATTGTAATAAGCATAATTTTTATTATACTTTTTCTTTAGGTGAAATCATTTCTGCTGAACATATTCAAGACAAAACTTTCCAACCTACGTATTTTTGCACGAAAATAAATCGCAAAGTAAACAATAAACAATTACTGATAAAACCTTCTGGATTATATGCCATAAAATATATTCGTGGTTCTTATGATGATTTAATCAAAGCTTATGCTCAATTTGTAGAAGAACTACATAATATGAATTACAATGTCATAGGTGCTTTATATGAAGAAGATATGCTCAATTATCTTTCTGAAACAGATTTCAATTATTATTTAATGAGAATAGAAGCTCGTATTCTTTAACAAAAAAGCTATTAATAGATATTACTATTAATAGCTTTTACTTTCTTTTAACTATTTTCTGCCCTATAGATAAGATGATACTTATTTTCTTTAAGTTCTACAATTTGTTCGACTTCATCTTGATGAATTTGCTGTTCATCAATCAATTCACCTTCACATAAGACACAAGTCCCACAACTACTGCTCAAATCTCGTGGCACAGGCATAATTTTAGCTTTTATATTCATTTGTTCGCATAATTTTTTAAAGCGAATAGCACCAAAATGTGCATAAAAAGTTACTATATATTTCATTGTAGTTTATATTTAACTTTTACTTTGTAAAAGTCAAAGTATATTCTCCATTTTGTTCAGTAATATTGACATTATAGCCTTGCTTTTTACCATAATTGCTCACGTTTTCTTTAGCTGTAGGGCTATCTACTACCATTTGATATTTATTTTCTTTGCTCATCATTGCTTTGCTAAGCATAATCACAGGTTCTGGACAAGAAAGTCCTCTTGCATCTAAAATTTCCATAAATCTAAAACTCCCTCATTATTTTGATTTAATACTAAATGTGTTAAAATATGCTATGAATATCGTTACAACTAGACCGATAACTACTGCAATCTGACCATTTACTGTTGGACCATTGCCACTAGAAGCCAAACCAAAATTATGGGCAAAAGCTGCTCCGATAATTAAACCTAAAACAGTGATAGCACTATCAGAATTGCCTTCACCTGCTAAGACTAATTGACGCAATGGACAACCGCCAAGTAATACACAGCCAAAACCAGCTAATAACATACCTAAGAAATTCCAAATTCCATCTGTATGAGCTATTGGTTGTTTATCAAAACCTAAATTAAAATATGATACATCTGTGATATTTGTAAGTATTAAATTGCAAATAAACGCACTCACTAAAATAGCAATAAAACCTAATAATAATCTTGATTGACCAAATAAAATTATATCTCTTATGCCACCAACCATACATAAACGCGTACGTTGAGCCAACATACCTACAATAATACCTGCAACTAAACTAATAGCTAAAGCTGCATGTTTGCCACCTGGAGCTGAAGCACTTTCCGTAAAATGAATAAATACTGGTGCTGTTAGTAAAAATACTAATAAAACTACAGCGATAATTGGTAAAATACTACCTTCTAATTTAGGCAATTTATATGTTCTTTTTAAACTATATCCTTTATTTAAGAAAAATACTCCTGCCATAATGCCAGCGATAAATCCTACTAAGCCAAAAATAGCATTTAAATCTCCACCTGCTAAACGCAATATCATTCTAAAAGGACAACCTAAGAACATCAAACAGCCAATCATCACGAAAAATGCCAATATAAAACGTGTTAAGGGCGAACTGCCACCTTTAGCATTAAATTCATTTTTAGCCACAGCAATTATAAAACTACCTAAAATCAAACCGATAATTTCTGGTCGAATGTATTGAACTGTTGCTGTGGAATGTAAACCTAAACCACCTGCTGTATCACGTAAAAAACAAGCAATACAAAAACCCATATTCATAGGATTACCAAAATAAACTAAACAAGATGCTATAATACCTATAATTCCCCCTGAAAGTATAATCATCATACTTTCATTCTTTTGCATAATATATGCCTCCCTTTCTATGTATATGCACAATGCGTTTATCATAGCATCTAAACTTAAGCTATGTCTAATTTAATTTATTAATATTTTTCATCTATTTATCAAAAATCATAATAAATGAGGTTTTTATCATGCACAAAATTTATCTAGATAATGCTAGTACATCATTTCCGAAACCACCTTCAGTAGCTAAAGAAGTCTATAATTTTCTTGCTCATAATGCAGTAAATATCAATAGAGGTTCTTATAATAATGCATATTCTATTGAAGAAATAGTTTTTGAAACAAGAGAATTATTAAAAGATTTATTTCACGCTACAGATAGTAAAAATGTAGTCTTCACCAAAAATATAACAGAAAGTTTAAATATATTATTAAAAGGCTTTTTAAAACCAAATGATCATGTAATAATTTCTTCTATGGAGCATAATGCTATTATGCGTCCTTTAACTCAATTAACTAAACAAAATATCAGTTATACTCAAGTTCCTTGCCATATAGATGGAACATTTCCTTTGGCAAAATTATCTGATTGTCTACAAGAAAACACTAAGCTTATCATTGTAACTCATGCTAGTAATGTATGTGGAACCATCTTACCAATTGAGCAAATTGGCGAATTTTGCGTCAAACATAATTTAAAATTCATGGTAGATTGTGCTCAAACTGCTGGTATTTTGCCCATTGATATGCAAAAAATGCATATTGATGCTCTAGCTTTCACAGGTCATAAAGGTTTATTAGGTCCACAAGGAATAGGTGGCTTTATTTTATCTGAAGATATGATTAAACAAATTGAACCGTTAATCAGTGGTGGCACAGGTAGTATCAGTCATACAGAAGAAATACCCCAATTTATGCCCGATAGATTTGAAGCTGGTACTTTAAATCTTCCTGGTATTATTGGGCTACATGCGAGCTTACAATGGTTAAAAAAAATTACTATCGCCAAAATCCATGAACATGAAAATATGTTGACAAATTATTTTTTGCAACAGATACAACAATTAGACCCTGATGAAAAATATATTCGTCTTATTGGCAAAAAAGATACTCTTATGCGTACAGGCGTAGTTTCTATTCAAGTTTTAAATCATGAATTATCACAAATTGCCTATGATTTAGATGATAAATTTCAAATTATGACTAGAGTTGGTCTTCACTGCGCCCCACAGGCACATAAAACTTTAGGTACTTTTCCTACAGGCACAATCCGTTTTTCCTTTGGTTATTTCAATACATTAAAAGAGATAGATTTAACTATAGAAGCTTTAACTAAACTCATTTTAAATAAAGATATACAAAATATATAGGATATTAATTATGGAATTTAGACAATTAGAATCTTTTTGTGCTGTTGTTCGCTATCAAAGTTTTACTAAAGCTGCGGAAAAATTATATATTTCTCAACCTACAATCAGCACTCATATTCGTATGCTTGAACAAGAATTTAATTCTCGTTTAATCATTCGCACTACTAAAAATATTGAAATCACACCACATGGAAAAGAATTATTTGCATGTGCTCAAAAAATCTTCACATTAAAAAATGATTTAATTCAAAAATGGTCTGAAGAAAATAAAAAAATCATTCGTATCGGTGCTTCTACCATTCCTGCCGATTATATATTACCTGAAGTATTACCATTATTTTGTCAAAAATATCCCGATATCCAATTGCATATTCATCAAAATGACAGTGGTAATATCTTACAATCTATTTTGAATGGCAAATTCACCATTGGTATGGTAGGTATGAAATCCTTTGAAAAAGAGCTTGATTTTGTTCCTTTTTTTCATGATGAAATCGTGATGATTACTCCTAAACAAGAAAAATTTTTACATTTTGCCCAAAAAGCATTTAATCAAGATGATTTAATCTCTTTATTGAAAAAAGAAACTATTATTTTGCGTGAACAAGGTAGTGGCAGTAAAAAACGTTTAGAAAGTTACTTTGAGCAAATCAATCTATCCGAAAAATCCTTAAATATCATAGCTAGATTAAATGACCAAGAGTCCATCAAAAAATTAGTAGCTAGTGGCCTTGGCATCTCGTTTATTTCTGCTAAAGCAATCACTGATGCAGATAATTTGCTCACTATAAAATTACCTGAAAATAGCTTAACTCGCAGTTTATATTTTGCTTATCATAAAGACTATATCTTAAAAGAACATATCTTATCTTTTATAAAATTTGTACAAAAATTCTATGCAAAAAAATAAAATAAACGCTATAATACTATACAAGATTAAATATAGAGAGGGTTAGTATATTGAAAATAAAAATATTGACAAACATGGCAATGCTTGTAGCTTTGTCTTTGATTTTAGTAATGTTGATTAACTTCCCGATTTTGCCTGCTGTTCCATTTATGAAATATGACCCTGCTGATATTCCTATTCTCATTGGCAGTTTTCTCTTTGGCCCTATGGGTGGTGTAATCCTGACAGCAATTGTTTCTATCTTACAAGGTTTATTCATCAGTGGTGATGGTGGTCCAATCGGTATCGTCATGCATTTTTTAGCTACAGGTACTTTTGCTTTTATTGCCGGATTTATTTATCAACGTACAAAAACAAAACGTTCTGCTGTTGTCGGTTTAATCTGCGGAGCTTTAAGTATGACTTGTGTTATGGTCATCTGTAATCTATTATTAACACCTATTTTTTTAGGCGCACCTATGGAAAAAGTTATTGAACTACTTTTACCTGCCATCATACCTTTTAATTTGATTAAAGCAAGTATAAATGCTTTGATAACTTATTTCATTTATAAACCTATATCAAATTTTGTACATCGCAACATTTAAAAGGAGCTTTAAATTTGACTGTAATTACTACTATTCGCAAAGTAACAATTGATTTAGAAAATAAAGCTAAACAAATTGCTAAAGATTTATCTATTCCCTATGTTACAAGAAATAATCTTGGCATTGATAAAATAAAACAACAAGAGAATGCAGATACTGTAATCGTTGTAAAAAAAGATAAATTAGTCTTAGATTTACCTACAGGCGAGATGTTCTTTCACCCTAATATGGCTCAAGTTCGCATGAAACGTTTACGTTGTGGTGATATTGATAATATGCTTGAAGCTATGGGCGGACGAGAATTTTTACAAAATAAAACCATCTTAGATTGCACTTTAGGTTTTGCCTCTGATGCAATTATCAGCTCATATGGTGTAGGCCCTAAAGGCAAAGTCATCGGTCTTGAAGTCAATCCTTTAATTGCTCTAATCGTCAAAGATGGACTAAAGACTTATCTACCTACTAATTACGATTTAAAATCTGCTATGGATAATATCACTGTTATCAATCAAGATTATTTAAGTTTTCTTAAAGAACAAGCAGATAATAGTTTTGATGTCATCTATTTTGACCCTATGTTTCGCCATGCACTCACAGACAGTAAAAGTCTAAATCCACTTCGCCAATTAGCGGATATGAGAGCTGTTAGCCACGAAGCATTAAATGAAGCTAAACGCGTTGCTAAATATCGCATAGTCTTCAAAGAAAATAGTCGCAGTCTTGAATTTTCTCGCCTTGGTTTTACTAAAATCTGTGGTGGTAAATACGCTCCTATTCATTATGGAGTAATTGATTTAAACTAAAAATATAAAAGACCTAAGCTTATATGTGACATGCACCCAAAATATTGGACATATTAATTAAGCTACTAATTGAGACTTAGTTCTGTATTCTACGGGACTAAGTCCTTTTA